>JADZAS010000005.1 GCA_020852515.1 Phycisphaerales bacterium | reverse complement strand
TGCTCCTCGAGCGACCGGCGGGCTTGCTTGTAGCAGGTCTCGGTCCCGCTCTTGACGGCGAGGTGGTTGAAGTAGGTGGCGAGCAGCGCGCCGAGCGTTGTGCCACGTGTCTCCTTCGAGGCGACCATACCGGCCTTCGAGAGCTTCTCATGCAGACGGTGGCTGATGGTCGTCAGCCACCGGGCGGTCTCGCCGTCGATTTCGATGCCGGTGATCGACGCGGTGACCAACGCCTCGATGCGGACGCGGATGGCCTCGGCGTTGCGGGAGTCGATCTGGCCGAGCCGGATGCTGCGACGCCGGCCTTCGCGGTCTGTGAACGCGACTCGCTTCTGTCCTTGCGGGTCTTTGATGATGGATGCCACGTCTCAGGGCCCTTCCTCGGCCGTTGGCCGATCGAGCCCAAGCGACTGAAGGGGCAGCATGCCGTGATTGGAAGGTGGATGTGCAGGCGATTTGGATGTGGGCGTGTCCGCGGTGGTCGTCGGGGTGGGAGAAGTGGGGGAGTCCTCGATGACCCAGTCCACCGCCAAGCCGGCGACCGGTGGATGGCACGCGCCGCACGTTGCTTCTCCAGTCGAGCCCGCGATCCGCCACCATCGCCGCCTGCGGCACATTCGGCATGGCGCTGCACCCTGCTGCACGGCGCCCATGGGGGTGAGCGGGTTGTCCGACCAATCGGGTTCGCCTCGGAACAACTGGCCCGGACGATGCACATCAGCAGTGACCGGGACACCCAAGATGGATGCGACGATCCCTGCCAGCCGGTCGGCCTCGGCCTGCGGTGTGGCAGCAGGAGTCAGCGCGACGGCCTCACCTTTGGCGATGTCCCATGCCGGGCTGCCCCGTTCGATCGACATCCCAAGCTCGGCCGCGATGGCCAGGCGTTCGAGGAAGATGTACCGACTGTCTTCCGACCACTCGTTCCAGCCCGCCGGCAGGGCCTCTTCAACGGTGGACTCGCCCTGCGCAGAACGCGCACAACGCGCAGAACCCGCGGGGGGGAGGGGTTGTGCGCGTTCTGCGTGTTGTGCGCTGGGGCTTTGCCCCTTTGCAAGCCAGCCGCGAAGGGCGTTTGAGAAGGCGGTCATGGCGCCTCCCGCGGTGGAATCCTGACCCAGATGGGGTTGACCACGAACGTCGGAGAGGGCGGCCTGCCACCAGCGGGCCTCGGTTCCGTTTCCACCACCCGTCGGATGTAGCCGAAGTCCTCCAACAGCACCAAGGCCCCATCGATGTCTTCCACCGTCTGGACCAGCACGAACCGGTTCTCGGTAAACGCCTGCCGGCGGGTGAACGACGGTTCGTTCGTGCGCTGCAGCCACTCGATCAGCCGCTCGGCGACCACCGTGTCGTGGTCGCAGCCGACCACACCCGCGACGATCTTCTCGTGATCGATCAGGTAGGGAGCCCACGCCAGTGCGGCGCGCATCGTCTGGGCGTCAAGCTCGAGCGCATTTCGCGCAGAACCCTCAGAACCCCCCTCAACCGCGAACTGCAAGCAATGCAGCACCAGCGCGATGCGGGCGATCGCGCCGCAGAGTTTGCCGCCCCAATCACGCCGGTCTGAGAATGCTCCCCCCTTGGCCAGCTGGGACTCAACATGCGCCTCGAAGGCGTTGAACAGGGCGGTGGCCTCGGCGCTCAGCCGAACGATGGTCGGACCGGCCTCCAGATCGATGGGCATGTCCAGCAGGCGCCGGAGGGTCTTGCGGTACATCGGCGTCAGCCCCGGGGGGATCGGCTCGGCCGCACCACCGGTCTTGCGGAAGCCGAGCATGCTTGCAGGTGACGAAGGAAGGAATCGCGCAAGCAAGCCCCGGCCGCGGGCAACTCGGCTCGCGAACATCCCACGCACCGCTTCGGGCTGCACCACCATTGCAACCGATAGCACCGGTCGCTTGAGGTACTCGGGCGGTCGGGATCGACGGATGATCCGTTCGGGATCGCCGGCGTGACCCTTCAGCCAAATGCCCATGTTGGGCACGTTCTTCTCGGCGTACCGCCCCATCATCACGTCGAGGGCATCTGCTTCAGGCGACGCAACCAGAGCCCGCTCCTGATTCTCGACAAGCATTCCGGCCAATCCCTCGGTTGTGGCGTCCGATGTGAACACCACCGGGACCTTGGGGATCGGCATCGCGTCGAGCTCCTGCGCCAGCGCCACGGCCTGCTCGGTCTTCTCCTTGACCTCGTTAAGCGTGGCCTTGGCGGCCGCCTTGCGGCACGCGGCCAGCCTCGCCTCGACGATCTTCCGTTCCTCGACCGCCCGTGCGATGTCGGGTCGGAGGCGCTCGGCCTCGTCGCGCTCCCACCCCAGGATCGGTTCGGCCATGACCGAGAAAGTTCCGCTCTTGCGCTCTCCGCTGAACAGCAGCTCCAGGACCCACAGAGCCGGAGGTTCGCGCCAGCCGGGCCGTAGCTCAATCTCGAACTTCTTGGCGATGCAGACCGAGGAGAACGGCAGTACCATCATGGCCGGGAGGTCCATCGGAACCTGCAGCTGCTCCGCCACGGCGACAACGAACGCGCGAAGGTCGCTGAGCGAGGCTGGGAATGCGTCCTCGAGCGGGAACGGAGGCGGCGTCGATCCCGTCTCGAACGGACGGGGCTGTCCCCATTCCGCCTTCGCATCGGCGCGCTCGGTCGTGCCGCCTTTGGTCTGGAACGCCGTCGTCTGTCGCGCCCCTCGCGGGTCGAGCTTCTGGCGGAGGTCGTGCCAGTCCTTGCCCTGACAGCCGTTGTGGTGGCAACCCGCCGAGATCGCCCCGCTGCTCAACACCGCGACGAAAGCGCCGTCGGTGTGGGCGGTGCTGAACGGGCAAGCCGCAAGCTTCCACATCTTCGGACCACCGCTCCACGGCTGGGGCTCGCCCGCGTCGGGAATGTGCTGCTTGATCCACGCATCGATGTCGAACGAGCTGGAGGCGGTGATCGCTGGCAAGTCGCCCAGAATGATCATGCCGCCCGCGGCGTTCGGGATCGGCTGACCCGCCAGCTCAGTGAGCTGCGTCACGGGCACCACGTCAATCTTGTCGGGGACGCATACGAGGCGCGACATCCGGTGCCGCCGATCAGCGGTCGCATCGCCCTTGCAGGCGAGCGTGCCATACAACTTCCAGATTCGGGCGGGGTTGAAGACGCCGGTATCCACCTTCACCGCAGCGTCATCGAACCGTGCGGCCAGAGCCGTCAGGCACCGCTGGACAAGGCCGCCATCATCGGCGGCAAGGTCGATGCGAAAGAGGAGATGCCAGCCGTTCCCGCTGTCGGCGAGAATCGGCTCGGGCCAGCCCAGTTCGCGCAGGTGCGATCGGATGGCTTCGGCCCGCTCATGTGCCAATGAGTGCTCGGTGTCGGTCGAGCTGATGCCCGCCGGCCTCTGCGGATCGAGATCGATGAGCAACCAACGCCGTTGCACGATGTCGTGGTCGGCCGTCAACGGGTCGCCCTTGCCGGTGATCCGAATCCGGTTGTTCGCCCGTGCAAGCAGCGCCGGGTTCACGACGTTTGGGACGATGTAGATCCCTTTGGCGTGCTCGATGCGGCTGATGCTGTCGGCCAGTGCCTCGGGCGAGTCGAAGTAGCCACTGATGGTGCCGACACGCCGATCACCCACCATCGTGGCATCGAGGGCGCGGACCTCGGTGACACCACTCGGCTCGATGAGCAGATTGGCGGCGCGGATGATCTCCTCGCGGTCGTAGGAAGGGTTCTTCAAGCGCCACCCCCAGCGGTCTTGCGGGCTTCGATAAAGGCGCGGAGGTCCGCTACGTCGTACCGCACGGCGCGGCCGATCCGGACGCAGGGCAACTCGCCCGCCGCGGTGAGGTTCGCCAGCGTGCGAATCGAGATAGATAACGACTCGGCGGCGCGAAGGGAAGTCGTCAGGATTGGCTGCGACGGCATCCCCGGGCTATTGTCTTGAACAACTGAGCGATTCGCGACGTGCGCCCCGGGCTGAACATTCGGGGCCGCGTCGCTTTTGGGTGGAGGGTGGGTGCGGTGCATGATTACGCCGCTCCCTTCACGACCTTGTCGGACCGCTCCGAGAGTGCGCGGCGCACCTCATCTACATCAAACAGGACCGGTCTTAGCCCCGCGCGATAGCCGGGAATCCACCCGCGGCGGTACCACGCCAGCACGGTCGCGGGTTGCACACCCACGGCCTCAGCCACGACTTTCGCGGACTCCAAACGCTTGTGCTCAGGCATTTCACAGACTCCGTGCGACAATTCGCGAGAGTCAGTGAAGTCGTGGGTAGTTGTGGGAGGGGTTGTGGGATGTTGTGGAATGTCATGGGTTGGGCGGGGCTTCGTGCCGACCGCCGAGGACCCGGTAGCCACGGCCAGTTCTTCCCGGAAGCACGATCACTCGCTTCCAGTCGGGGTCGACTTTCGACAGCCGTTTGAGGATGTTCACGGCATCGCCGCTTCCGCTGCGGGTGCTTAGCGTGCGGCCCACCAGACCCCTCGCGCCCGCAGCAATCAAGCAATCGATGACGTTGTAGCTCTTCTCGCCCAAGATGGGCTTCTCAACATCGCAAACAATCGGTCCCTGATCCCTTCCACGAAGCACCAGTGAAGGAGGCATTTCGACACGAGCGGATCTGCGCGGTTGCGCTGGCGACGTTGTCTTCTCTGTGGTCAACCTACGCCACCACGCAACGAGTGCGGCGCAGTCATCTCTTGTCTGGTCGTCTTGAATGCCCGGGAACCCCAACCGCGATCCCGGTACGCACCCGGACTCCGCGATTGATTCCACGCGGGTGATAGCGGACGTCAACTCGTCGGAGGGCGCGTCTGGGAGCATTTGGAGTGCTTGTCGCAGACGATCGAGTGGAACACTCCGCTCGTTCGCGACATACTCGATTCTCCAGGCTGCATCCGCCAGTTCGAGCAGCGATGTGTACACCTCGGCGACGACCATCGGAGCCGGCCTGAGCGCGAGCCGCAGCGCAGGTGTTTCAACCCACTGCTCCGGGTAGTACGGCCGCAGCGTTCCCTCGATCCAGTCGGCGAGTTCCGCCGCTTGGCTCGTGAGGCGCGACCGCGCCTCGGGTGTCAAGCCAACACGGGACGCCCGGCTGAGAGATCCAAACAGCGTCTTGAGCTGGTTGCAGTTGTCCATGCACGCAGTGGTTTGGGGTCCTCCGCCATCGAGCAGCCCGCACGGAATCCGCTGATCAACATCCCGCGCCACGACGGTCAGCCCGTCGGTGCCGAGCTGACCAATCCTGTCGAGCGGTAACTCGTGATCTGTGGCGCACTCGAGGCAGATCAACTCAAGCAGGACTTGAATCCGTTGCCACAGATGCGGAGTCGTGCTGAAGATCACGGCCGCCGTGGAGTGCCTGACCACAGGCTCGGCACAAGCAACGCGCTTGGCGAATCGCTCGCGCTCGATCCGCAGAGGATGCAGTTGAGTCTCCAATCCGTTCGGAGCCGATTCGATTGCATCGTGATTGCTCGGGATGGGCAAGCAAGTCGGAGGCTTGCGGTCGGCCTGTCCTTCAACAATGGCTAATCGAATCCTGTTGATGGCGCCTTTCGTCGTGACCGTCCAGGTTTCGTTGGTCACGCCGTTGTTGGTGGTGATCAACGGGCCGACGGCTTCCACGGCGGCATCTGCAAGGTCAAACGCCTCTCTCAGGAGCAGCACGTACTCGATGACCTTCGCACAGTTTCGGTCGATCGCCGGAGCGGTGGGCGCGTTCATCTCGGCAAGCCGGACCGGATCGGCGTGCCGCCCAGTATGGTCTGTCGCGGGCCAGTACCAACTGGCCGGCGCGTCGGCGGGCTTGTCCGCGATGCGGGCAATGAGGTGGTCGATACGGTGGACTAAGTCTTTCGTGCGAACGAAGATCGATACGATTGCGGACTCGGCTTGCGCAAACAGGGTGTCGGCAGTCGGGGGGTTCAAGGCGAGCCCTCGTCAGCCCCTCCCGCCGGCATTGTTTGCAGGCCGGATCGAGCGTTACAGGAGCCGACAGGAGGTCAGGTCTAGCCGCGATCCGTAGCCCAGGCCAATCGATCCGCGGACTGCTACGACGCGACCAGCAACTCGCGATCGCGAGATTGTGGTGAGGTCCTCGGGTGCCCTGCGCATGGCAGCAGAATCGGATGATGAGGCACCGGCATTCAGACCGGGAATGCGTTACGCTAGTGGCTCACGCCAACTGCCACGCCCTCCCCCTCACGGCCTCCACCACCGCCCGCGGCGCGATGTGGTCGAGGTAGCGGATGGTGGTGGCGATGGACACGTGCCCGAGTTGCTTGGAGATGATGCCGATGTCGATCCCCTCGCCACGCAACTCGGCCGCGTGGGTGTGGCGGAGGCCGTGGGCGTGGACGCGCTTGGCGATGCCGGCGAGGCGGGCCAGACGGGGCAGGAGCCGCCGGATGTAGGCGGTGGTGAGACGGCCGCCGCCGCGGGTGCAGAAGAGGGCGGCGCGGTGCCGGGTGGACCGACCGTTCCCCCCCGCCGCCACAATCGCCACGTCTTGCCGTACCGCCAACCAGTCGCGGAGGATGGCCAGAGCCCCTGTATCCACCCCCACCGTCCGGGCCCGGCCGCCCTTGGCGAACAAAACGCGGATGCTCCCGGCAGCGAGGTCCACGTCCTTGACCTCCAGGCTCAGCGCCTCGGACACCCGCAGGCCTGAGCGGTACATCACCGCCAGCAGCGCTTTGTTCCTCGCCGCCGTCGCCGCCGGGCCCTTGATTGCCGCGAGCAGCGCCAGCACCTCGTCGTGGGTCAGCACCTCGGCCGGGAAGCGGCGGCGGGGCTTGCGCCGCCGCACAGTCCCTTTGTACACCCCGCCCGTCCCGCCCGCGTGGATCGGGGACATGGCGTAACTCCTGGGCCGGGCAGCGTGTGCCCCCCATCGGACGCACGCAGCCGGTGCAACCACGAGTACCTCAACGCGGGCCGCGGATCAAGGCATGGCTACAAGTCTTCCACGTGGGCGTAGCTGTGTGGAAGTCGGTCAGTCCGGGGCCGATCGAGCCCGGCCGCACTCCGGGCAACCGGCGGACTCGGCGAGCCCGGCGAGGTCGTAGCCGCATGCTTGGCACTTTCCAACACGCTCGCGCCGGACGCGGCGGCGCTCGGCGCGCCAAGCCAGCGCGGTGGGGACACCCGCCGCCAGGAGCAAGAGCCACACGGGACAGACGGCCCATTGCTGCCCTAAGTCGTGACCGTGCGGCGGGAGCCAGTACGACGTCCCCAATCGCAGCAACTCTTCTTGAACATGAACGCTCGGTCTATCTCGTGCGATGGGTTTGGCCTCGGTGGCCCAGCCCACGCCGACGCACCCGCCCTCGGTTCCGAACAGGCAGTACGGGCACGGGTAGACCGCGACGGTCCACCACACCATCAGCGGATAGCCCGCGGTGAGCACCGCGCAGGTCACCCCAGCGAATCAGCCACAAGCATCGCCGCGTGGTCTGCACCCACGCAGCATACCCGCCCTGGCCGAGCAACAATCTCCCATGTGCGGCCGATTCACCCATCTGTTCAAGTGGAAGGAGCTGGTCCGGCTCGTGAAGCTGGTGTACCCGGCTGCGGGTGAGGCGCCCAAGTTGCCGGAGCGGTTCAACGTCGCGCCCACGCAGACCGCGCCGGTGGTGACGATGCACGCCGACGGTCGGCACGGCGAGCTTCTGACATGGGGTCTCGTGCCGTTCTGGTCGAAGGACCGGACCATCGCGTACAAGACCATCAACGCGCGGAGCGAGACGGCGGCCACCTCGCCCGCATTCCGAGAGGCCTTCAAGAAGCGCCGGTGCATCGTGCCGGTCAGCGGGTTCTACGAGTGGCATAAGCTGGATGCCAAGACCAAGCAGCCGTGGTACATCACGCCTGCGGATGAGGGCGGTGTCTTCGCCTTCGCAGGTCTGTGGGAGTCGTGGAAGGGGGAGGGGATGGATGCGCCCCTCCGCACGTTCACGATCCTGACGACCACGCCCAACGAGCTGATGGAGCCGCTGCACAACCGGATGCCGGTGATCCTGGAGCCCGAGGACCACGACCGCTGGCTGACCGAGGGCGGGAGCGACCTGCTCAAGCCGTTCTCGGCCGATCGGATGGCGGCGCGGAAGGTCTCGACCTACGTGAACAAGCCAGCCAACACGGGGCCGGAGTGCATCGCGCCGGCGGCGTGAGTGCTCCGGTGCTGTCGGCAAGCATCACCGCATCTGATCGCAGTGTACAATTGCATCAACGCCGTCTATGGATAGGCGGCGTAGTGCAACCCCTCGGGGAGCTTCAAGGGTCAGGGTGAACACATGCAGCTGAACAATCTGGCGGTCGAGCTTCGTCCAATTGAGTCGATCAAGCCTTACGACAAGAACCCGCGGAAGAACGACCCGGCCGTGGATGCGGTGGCGCGGTCGATCGTGGACTTCGGCTTCCGGCAGCCGATCGTCGTTGATGGCGAGGGCGTCATCGTCGTGGGCCACACGCGGTACAAGGCGGCGCAGAAGCTCGGGCTGGCGCGCGTGCCCGTGCACGTGGCGACGGACCTGACGCCCGACAAAGCCAAGGCGTACCGCATCGCCGACAATCAGACCGCAACCATCGCCGACTGGGACTTCGAGATTCTGCCGATCGAACTGGCGGAGTTGAAGGACCTTGGTGTGGACATCCGCCACCTCGGGTTCGACGACGATGAACTGGCCGAGATCATGGCCCCGCCGGGGAACGCGGGTCTGGTCGATCCCGACGAGGTGCCTGCGCCGCCCGACGCCGCGATCACGCAGCCGGGCGACCTGATCATCCTCGGCAACCATCGCCTGCTCTGCGGTGATTCATCGAAGCCCGAGGATGTGGACAGGCTGCTGGATGGGCAGCCGGTGCATCTCTGCAACACCGACCCGCCGTACAACGTTCGTGTTGAGCCACGATCCAACAACGCGATCGTCGCCGGTCTGAGTTCGTTCTCGCTCCCTGGCAAGGCCGATCAGCACGACCAGCAGAGCGCAGACCTCAACCGATACCCCGAGAAGGGGCGCGCAACGCACAAGAAGCTCAGGGCCAAGGATCGCCCCCTGGCCAACGACTTCGTCAGCGATGACGAGTTCGACCGTCTGCTCGACTCGTGGTTCGGCAACATCGCGCGCGTGCTCATCCCCGGCGGTGGCTTTTACATTTGGGGCGGCTACGCCAACTGCGGCAACTACCCGCCGGTCCTGAAGAAGCACGGGCTGTACTTCTCGCAGGCGGTGATCTGGGACAAGCAGCACCCGGTTTTGACGCGCAAAGACTTCATGGGCGCTCATGAATGGGCGTTCTATGGATGGCGTGAGGGCGCTGCGCACCGCTTCTTCGGCCCCGCCAACATCCCCGACCTCTGGCACGTGAAGAAGGTCAACCCGCAGTCCATGATACATTTGACCGAGAAACCCGTCGAACTCGCGGCTCGTGCGATGGCGTACTCATCCAAGCCCGGCGAGAACGTGCTCGACCTCTTCGGCGGCTCAGGCTCGACGCTCATCGCCGCCGAGCAGCAGGGCCGACGCGCGTTCCTCATGGAACTGGACCCGCTCTACTGCGACGTGATCGTGCAGCGGTACGAGTCGTTCAGCGGGAAGAAGGCCGAGCGGATTGCCAACGTTGGCACCACGGTCGCCCACGACGCGGAGTCGCCCAAGTGACCGCCCGCCTTCCCCGCTCCCGCGCCTACGCCCGCGTGGCCCGCCTGGAGGCCCGCGTGGCGGTTGCGCAGAAGATGACTATCCACGAAGCTTGCGACCGCTGGACCGACCGCTACGAAGCCGCCAGCGCCGACCACGCCGACCTGATCCGCCGCATCATCGACCGACGCAAGGTGCTGAACTACACCTGGTTCGGCGAGCCCGGCAAGCCCCGCCCGTGCGCGGCCCATCTCTCGTTCGGGCTCATCTACCAGGCCCCTGACCGGCTGTGGCCCAAAGACGGCTTGCCTCCCAAGGCGCCGCTCGTGCCCGACTCCAATGTGGTCGTGGCGCTGTTCATGGAGTTCATGAACTCGCTGGTGGAGTACCAGATCAGCCGGCGCGACCTGTACCCGCGCGAGCAGGCGGGCATCCGGGAACTGGCGCTTCAGCAGATCGCGCGGCGGCGGGAGCTGGCCGCAGCGGCGGCTCGGGCGGACACCGCTACGGACGCGCACTTGAAGTGCAGCACTGAGAAAACCCCGGCGGTCACCGGGGTGGGGGAGGCGTGAAGCCATGCGATCAAGCGGCGGGCTTCGGTTCGACGGGTGCTGGTTCCGGCGTATCGACCCTGCGCCGCAGCTTCGCCGCCGAGGCGAACGAGGTCTTGCGGCCCGTCCGCTCGTTGACCACGTCGATGCGCTTGCGCCAGCCACCTTTGTCGTCGTGCCACGCGGGGGGCACCTCGCGGATCGCCAGCACGCGGACGGTGGTGAGTTGGCCCGAGACCTTGGCGGTGTAGCGGCCGCCGACTTCAATCTCGTTGAGCTTCATGGGTTAGGCCCCCTTCCTGTCGCCGGAGGGCGCGTCGTCCGTTGGCGGGTCGTACCGCAGAGTCCCGGTGCCATCGGCGTTGATGATGGGCGGGTCGCCGTCCCATTCCCAGTCGCGCGGCTCCTCGTAGCACAGGATGTAGAGGCTCAGTACGCCGCCATGCACCTGCTGCATGGCGTCGGCGGCGTTGTAGCAATCGCCGTTGATGATGCCGGCGATGACCGGCGCATCGGGGTCGAGCCCGTTCAGGATGTCGGAGAGCTTGGCGACGGTCAACATGGTTCAGTTCGCCCCCTTCCCGGCCACGAAGAGGCCGCGGTCGTGCTTCTTGAAGCGAGCCTCGCGCCCCTTGGCGGCGATCTCCCTGATGACGGCGGCGTACAACGTTGCCTCGGGCGTGAGGCCCTTGCCGGTCTTCCACAGACCCTTCGCTTCCATCGCCGCGATCATGTCGGTGGCCTTCATGGGCTTGTCGCTGGCGGCGAGCACCTGCGCGGCGGCGTCGAGGCAGGAGACCTTCTTGACCTTCGGGGGCTTGGGCGTCTTGACCTTCTTGGCCTTCGGCTCCTTCGCGGGTTTCGGGGCCGGGGTCTTCGCGCTCTTGGCCGACGTTCCCGCGGGTGCGGCCTTCGCGCCCTTGCCGCGCGTGGTGCTTGGCTTGGTTTCGGCCGCGTCTTGGGCGGCCGTCGGGTCGGGGCCGGGTGCATCGGTCGCGTCCAGTCGCTCGATGCGTTCCTGAATCTCCGCGCTGGCCGCCTTGCGGGCCTTGTCGCTCGCGCCCTTCGCTGGCGTGCTGGGGGGGGGCTTGTTCGTGCTTTTCGCGCCTGCGCGCACCGATGTCTTCTTCTTGCTGCTCATGGTCGTCTCCAAATCAGGTTGCGGAACGCCCGTCGCACATCGCGTTGGGCAAGCGTGGTCGGCGCGGGCTACCGCGCCGCCGCGTGCAGTTCATGCTGTGGGCAACTCGGGGTTGCGCGGGCTGCTCGGGGCTGTGCCGCCCGCGGACTCCGCGCACGCATCGCCCCGCCCCTGTCGGTAGCCCGCGTGCAGACCCTCGCGGTAGCCGGTCTCGAAGGCGTGCCGCACGATGTCCTTGATCGACCACACGGGTACCTCGTGAATGTCGAGCGCGTCGCGCTTGCGGGTTTCCAGCGTCTCCAACAGCAGTTCGACCTTGGCCCACTCCATCTCGGCGCTGAGGGCGTTCTGCTTGGCGGTTCGGTCCAGGTTGGTCTTGGTGGTGCTCACGGTGGTGATCTCCTGGTGGTTGGTGGGGGGTGCGTGGGGTTACTCGCCGAACACGTAGTCGGCCAACCCGTGGGCGAGCAGGCCGGTGATGTTCTTGGCGGCCGCCGTGCTGGGTTTGATGGACCACCCACGGTCGAACTCGCAGACCACCTGGTCGGTGAGCTGGTCCCGCAGCCAGAACTTGCTGATGCGGCTCTGGTCCATCTCGTAGTCGGGGCTTTCCGCGTGCTCGGGGAACACGAGCGCCTCGAACTCGTGGCGGGCCAAGCATCCGGCCACCCAGCGGCCGCCCGCCCCGCCGCGCCGACCTTCGTTCTTCGTGATGCGCAGGTCGTCGAGAATCTCGTCGGCCGGAATCTCGCGCTCCCCCAGCAGGTCGAGAACCCGCGCGGCCGCGGCCCGCTGGTTGGCGGTGCTGTTGTTGCAGAACGCGTCCACCATCGTGCGGCAGGCGTCGGCAAGGGCCTGGTACTCGGGGGTGTGCGTGGCGGGGGGGGCGGGGTTGGTCGTTGTGTTTGTCATGTTCGTGGTCTCCTGGTGGTTGGTGGTGTGGTGGCCGGTTCAGATGCCCGCGACGCGCTCGATCTGGTCGAGCACCGCGTGAACCATCGAGTTGGTCGCCGCCGCGCCGCCCCGCCTGTCGGCCCGGTAGATGGCCCGCGCCACCGAGACGGCGCTGGCGTAGCGGTCCTCGCGGTCGTCACCCCGGCTGACCTCGGCGATGATGTCGTGGTTGCGGGTGGCTTGCGCCCCGGTCGCGGTGCGGGTGATCTCGACATCCCCGTTCGTTCCCTCGATGACGATGGCTTTGATGTTCATGGTCGTGTGCTCCTTCGCGGCGGGGGCGTTGGTTCCCGCTCGCGTGTGACACATGAAGCCATGCAATCCCCCCGTCAGCAAGGCGAATCCGAGAAGATTCTGCGGCATGTGGGCAAGTTCTTCGGCGCGCCTAACACGCGCCTAGTGCCGTCCGTACTTCAGCCCCACGGCCTGGCTGTTCATGGTGCTTCCGCGCCGTTGGGCGACGTTGGCCCGCGCGGGGCCGTTCCCGTCCGGCGGCGATTGCCGCCACGCGTTCCCGCTCGCGCCCACGCCGCCGCGTCGGCCAACGACCGCCGCGCTGGCCGATACGCCGCGCGTACGGGGTTACAATTCGCCATCACCATTCCGGGGGTGCATTCATGGAGTTCACGTTCGACGAGGGGCTGACGCCCGAGCAGGAGGCCGCGATCGCGGCGCTGCTCACCCAGCCCACGCTCGCCAAGGCCGCCAAGGCCGCCGATGTCAGCGACCGCACGCTCCGGCGCTGGCTCCGGGAGCCGGTGTTCCGCGAGGCCTTCCGCTCGGCCCGCCGCCAGATGTTTGCGCAGGCGATCGCGCTCACGCAGCACTACACGCCGCTCGCGGTGAACGTGCTGGCCAAGGTCATGACCGACCCGCTCAGCGCGAGCCCGTCGAAGGTGGCCGCGGCCGCCGCGATGATGCGCTTCGGCCGCGAGTCGATCGAGCTGGACGACTTGGTCGAGCGCATCGAGCGGCTGGAGGACGGGCAGCAGGGTGGCGACAAGCGCGAGGGCGAGCAATGGCGCGGTTGACCGCACGAGTCGGTCGGCTGGAGCGTGTGCACGCCAGGTTCGTGCGGGCGATGGCGCCGCGCCTGTGCACGTGCTGCGGCGGTGTCGATCCCGAGACCGGCACCGGCCCGCTCCGCGGCTGCACACAGCTCAACGATGACCTGATCATCTGCCGGGGCTGCCCGCGCGCGTGGCGGGGCAGGCTCGACGATTCCGGCGGCAGGCTGGTGCTCACCGGCGGTGTGCCGGCGGAGACGCCCTACTGATGGGACGCAGCCCCCTCCAGCGCCGCGTCTCGGCCATCGAGCGCCGTCTCGTGGCGGTTGCCGCGCGCTGCGACCTCTGCGGCGGCAATGGTCCCGGCGGTCTTGTGTTCGCCATCGAGCCCGACGAGCCCAAGCCCCCTTCGCCATGCCCCGGCTGCGGCCGCGCGAGCCGCGCGCTGCTCTTCAGAATCGGGTTGGCGACACCGCCCGCACGCTGACATTCGGGTGCCGGTAGGGTGGCAAACGCGGTGGTGTCAGCCAGGTGCCTTCAACCACCGTGGCGCAACAGCAGGCTGGTTTTCTCGCCAGATCATCCCCGCTACCGGGGAGATGCGCGCGGCGGCAAACCCGCCGTTAAGCGGCCAAAACCGGACACGAAACCCACCGCCACCACAGGAGGTCGAGTTGAATGTGAAGGTGTAGCCCTGTGACTTCGCTGCATTGCAACGTGTGCAAACTCCTGTGCAGCGGAGTATTGAGCGATCGAAAGTAGGCTGTCGGGATGGTGGTGTTCCTGACGTTTCTCCGCGGGGTCTTGGCAAACCACGCGGCACTGGCTGCGGAGAATGCCCTGTTGCGGCATCAGCTTTCTGTGCTGCAACGGTCGGTGAAGCGGCCGCGGCTGACGCGGCGGGATCGGATGGTGTGGGTTGTGGCGCGGCGGGTGCTGCGGCGATGGCGGGAGTGCCTGGTCATTGTCAAGCCGGCGACGGTGGTCGGGTGGCATCGAGCCGGGTTCCGGCTGTTCTGGCGCTGGAAGTCGCGGGGCGGGCGGCCGCCGGTAAGGACGAATGTTCGAGCTCTCATCAAGCGGATGGCGTCCGAGAACCCGCTGTGGGGAACGCCGCGGATTCAGGCGGAGCTGTCGATGCTTGGGCACAGGATTGGGCGGGCGACGATCGCCAAGTACCTCGGCCGTGATCGTGAGCGCGGGCCGCGGTCCTCGACGTGGCGGGCGTTCATCCACAACCACCTGGACTGCACGGCCGCGATGGACTTCTTCGCCGTACCGACCATCACGGGCCGCGTGCTGTACGTGTTCGTGATCTTGCACCATGCAAGGCGACGAGTCATCCACTTCAACGTGACGGCCCATCCGACGGCGGAGTGGGTTGTGCGTCAACTGCGAGAAGCCTTCCCGTTCGACTCGGCGCCACGGTTCCTGATCCACGACAATGACTCAGTTTTCGGCCAAGCGGTCGATCGGTGCTTGAGCGCGATGGGGATCACGCAGGTTCGGACCTCGCTCGGCTCGCCCTGGCAGAACGCGTACGCGGAGCGGGTGATCGGGACAATGCGACGAGAATGCCTCGATCATGTCATCGTTCTGAACGAGCAACACCTGCTGAGGTTGGTCGGGGATTACTTGAACTACTACCACGAATCCCGCTGCCATCAAGCGTTGGGTCGTGACTCGCCGAACGGACGCACGCCAGACCTTCCTGGGGACGGGCCGATCATCGCGGAGCCGATGGTCGGTGGCCTCCACCATCGCTACCGGAGGGCGGCATGACCGCCAATTTCGGGGACGTGATGAGGTAGTTGGCACCCACAGGGCTTTTTTTGTGAAATTATCCCCGCTACCGGGGAGATGCACGCGGCGGCAAACCCGCCGTTAAGCGGCCAAGACCGGACATTCCAGCGGCCGACCACAGGAGGTCGAGTTGAAGGCGCGAACGAAGCAGCGCACACACGTGGGGAACTCTCGACCTTTCCAGGAGCGAACTGGTCATTCTGGAGTCGATGGTCGGTGACCCTCACCATCATCGTGGCCAATCCGTCTCCGGCGTCGAGCGGTTGCTGTGCGCGGGCCACCAGCGGATGGTCGCCGGGGCGAGTGACTCAAATGTCAGCAGTCTTTGCTGGTCCGGATGCACGCGGGATCCCAGCCAGCTGCGTCCCGCACGCATGACCAGGGTTGATGCGAAGTCACGTGTGCTCCACACGCGAAGGTAGCCCGCAACATCAGTGACAACAAGGCTATCGCCATCCGCCATGAAGCCGACCGAAAGCGGCGCGGAATCAAGTTCCAGGTCCGCAATCAGAGTTGTGTCGGCAATTCGCCACACTTGCAGCTTAGAATCCCAGCTACCAATGGCCGCGAAGCGGTCGTCGGGTGAGACGGCAGCGCAGTTGACTCGATCGTTCGTGTTCTCCGGCAAGGTGCACACGACCGCGCCGCGTTCGATGTCCACAACACGCGCGACGCCGATGTCGGCGCAAACCGCTAGCCGACCGGTAGGACCTACCGCCAGCGGCAGTCCCAGCGAGGCTCCGGAACTGCTTAAGGGCACGGTGCGGAGGGATGCGGCGTCGATCCTCCAAGCGCTTCCGCCGGGTGATCCGATCAGCACTTCATTGCTGTTGGGCCTTGCCGCGAGCGCCGAGTCGTGGGCGACACCGCCGGGGACCTCGATTGTTCGAACGTGTTTACTGTCGACATCGATGCTGACCGTGCCGCCGACGCCCGAGGCAATCAAGGTATTGCGCTCGTGGACAAACTCAGCCGCGGAGACTCTCGAAAGCCCCGATTGGAGTTCAGCGCTTGTTCCAAGATCCTGCGAGCGGAGGATCGAGACCCTTCCTCCGTGCGGGGCAATCAAGGCCAATGCGTTGCCGTCGGATCGTATGGAAACACTGATCGGGGGCTCGGAATCCCGCTGCGCGAAGCCGAGTTCGGTGAGGCTCCAGCGATGAACCTGCCCGTCATAAGAACCCGTGAAGAGCGTACGGCCATCTGCGGATTGAGGGCCCACGAAGACGCCTCGCCCCGGGCAGAGCAACCGGTGCGAGACGATTCCAGATGCCGGGTCGATCAGTCGGAGTGCAGCGTCGACGCCTCCACCAGCGATCCAGCGATCGCCGCATACGAAAGCACCCGTGATGAATCTGGACACGGCGCTGACCCGAGCCGTGGTCCGCAGTGCGCTCGTCTCGAGAACTATCGCCTGGTCCGACATGGTCGCCATCCGTGCGCCGGATGACGAGACGCAGACATCAGCGAAGCCGTCGGGGATGACCGCATGTCGAACCAACCGACCGCTCTCGTCATGCACACACGCGCGGCCGGCGCCGACGGTCACAATGTTGCGCGATTCAGGCAGAAAAGCCAGGCCCCGGACCTCGTCTCCGAAGCGGGTGCGCTCCTTGAGGCTTGGATACTCACACAGAACAACCCGATTGTCGCGAGCATCTCGGAAGGCAATCAACGAGCCGTCTGTCGAGACCAGAAGGTCGTCGATCGGCACGGTCGAAGATTCACGCACAACTTCAAACGACTCCGCGCTGTACGACCTGAGACGGCCGTCCCATGCGCCGACGATCAGGACCGGCTCGCGCGGATGGAAGGCGCAGGCGATCGACTGCTGTCCGGCAAATCCCGGCAGAATCGCAACCGTTTCCAGGGTTGTCGAGTCCAGAACACGTATGTCTTCGTACGTCGCCGCGGCCGCGAGAAGACGTCCATCCGGGTTCAGGCTCAGTTCTTCGATGTTGTTCCGGAATGGGCGAGCCCGGGATTCCGCTCGGTCGGACTCCGCCGCGAGAAGTCGCCACTCCCACGGTCTTTCGTCGGGAGGAATGCTCAGGAGGCGCTGTTGAGCCGCAGTGGCGTCGCCGACTTCGATGTGGGCGGCTGCCGCCGCCAGGTTTGCCAGCGTTCGCTGGCGGCGCAGTTGCCGGTTGGCCTCCTCGAGTTCGACCCCGCGCCGAGTTGCCTGCTTGAGCGCATCGTCTGTCACCAGTCGCAACGAACGCTCCTGACGCGCCGCCCGCAGTTGCATGACAGAGACGGCAATGAGTGAAAACACACCGATCAGCACGGCCGCGACCGGGCCTTTGTTCCGTGCAGCGAGTTTTCGGAGGCGGTAGGTGCGAGAGTCAGGGCCAGCGGAAACGGGCAGCCCTGAAAGACATGCGACGAGGTCTGCCGCGAACTCCGCGGGACTCTGATATCGCCGGTCCGGTTCACGTCGAAGCGCCTCCATCGCGATCCAGCCCAACTCACGGGTCAGCCGAGCCGAGGCCGCAGTCGAGCGTGTGCCGTGCAGAGCGTTGGAACTGGGAGCGGGGAAGATCGGCTCAGACTCACAGATCAATCGAGCGATGCTCTCCGTGCTACGACCTTCGAGTGCCGTCTGATAGGCCGGTGGGCGATCGCTGATCAACTCGTAGAGCACGGCTCCCAACGCATAGACATCGGTCCGTGTGTCGATCTCGCCCGCCTCAATTGAGAACTGCTCCGGGCTCATGTACTCGGGGGTTCCCAGTGGGCCTCGTCCTTCCAGCGTGAGAGAGGGGCCTGCCGTGGCCTCGGCGATCTTGGCGATGCCGAAGTCGATCACGACAGGTCTGGGCCTGTCCGGCGCTCCGGCTACGAGGATGTTGCCCGGTTTCAGATCGCGGTGAATGACGCCCTTGGAGTGAGCGTACTGAATCGCCGCGGCCACTTCGACGAGCAACTTGATGCGCGTCGGGATCGGCGGATTGTGCTCGCGACAGAACTTCGACAGCGAGACGCCCTCGACATACTCCATGGCGAAGTACGGTCGTCCCTGTTCCGTCTCGCCGGCATCAAGGATCTTCGCGATCGCTGGGTGTGACAGGAGTGCCAGAGCGCGTCGCTCGTGATCGAAGCGGCTCAGGATTGCCCGTGTGTCCAGCCCGGGCTTGAGCACCTTGATGGCGACGAGTTGGCGAAATGGCTCCGTCCGTTCGGCGAGGTACACAAGGCCGTACCCGCCCTCACCCAACGATCGAATCGATCGGTAAGGGCCGAACGCCGCTGGAACCATCGAATCAGACTCTGCATCGAGCGCGCTGGCCGCGTACGCCGGGCTTATCGGCCTGACGATCCCGTGGGCTCGGCTCGATCGTTCCAATGCTGCAAGTAGCTGCTCGACTTCTGCCCTGAGCTCACGGTCTTCACCGCAGAGTTCGGTGAGCCGGCGTGCCCGTTCCTCCGGGGCAAGATCGACCACCTTGTCGAAGATCTGCTGGAGCTCTCTGACCGGATCGCTCATGGAGAGCGCCCCGGCGCTGCGATGTCGAGTTCCCGCTGGAGCCACGCGCGTGAGAATCGCCACTCCCGCTCGACCGTCCGCACCGACAACTCCATCGCCTCGGCGATCTGTTCGTGCGTCATGCCGACCAACAGGTGCAGGGAGGCGAGTTCGGCCTTGCGGGCGTCGAGGGCCTCCAGCCGCCCGATCACCTCGCCAAGCCGCTCGACCCCTTCGTGGGATTCATCACTTCGATCCTCAAGATCGACCGTTAGGCCCAGACGCACGCGATCGCCGCCTCGCTTCAGGCGGCTCCTCCGCCGTGCGTAATCGACGAGGATGAGCCTCATCGCCCTGGCCGCGGCACCGAAGAAGTGCGCACGCCCCTTCCAACGGGCATCCCCGCTCTTGACAAGCCTGACGTATGCCTCATGGACCAGCGCAGTGGTCTGGAGTGTCTGGCCTGGCCTGATCTCTCGGAGCCGCGCCCGGGCCAATCGGCGGAGTTCCTCATAGACCTCGGGGAAGACCTCGTCGGTCCGAAAGGAGCTCGTGGAAGCTGATGCGTCGGGTTCGGTCGTCATGGTCGCTCTGGGTGCCGGCCGCGGCCGGCATCCAGCGTCACATTGTCGCAGGAATCCTCTCGCGACGCAAGGCCTGCACGGACTCTGAACATGCCGACTTCCCCCGACCCTACGGCCTGCCGGCCGGCAACGCCTGCACGCGTCCCGCCCACTCGTTCACGCTCCGCTGGACCTGTTCATCTTCAGGGGCCAGAGCGTTTCGTCGCTCCCAGGCACGCAACATGAGGCGAGTCGCCGCGGCCCGCGCCGAGGCAGGAATGCTCGTCGGCGAACGACGATCGTTGAAGAACCAGTCGAGTTGCCGCACCGCCTCTTCGGCTCGATCGAGCGCGATGAGGGACTCTGCGAGCCCCAGGCGAGGGTCGATCGTCATCGGCTCAACCGCTACCGGACTGACCTCAAGACGGGTACGCACCGAGATTCGAGTGCGGAGGAATGGTCGGTACATCCAACGCCTCGGCCGTGACGCGAGGATCGATCGGAGAACCCAGCACGCCGGTCTCGCACGACCGGTCATAGGCATTGAGAAGCTCTTCAACCTCTTTCCGCACTTCGGGCCGTCCTGTGCAGAGCGAGTCGAGCAATTCACCCCGGCGGGAGCGGGGGTGAGAGACCGTCGCCTCAAAGACCTGCTCGACGGTTGGGGTATCAGAAGAACCCGGGTTCATTTGGGTGACTCGATTCGAGGCTGCAAGCCGCACGCCGCGGCGAAGGAGCCCGCTTTGTTCGCCGCTCTTAAACCCACCGTCTTCATTCGTCAAGGACCCACAACACCCGACGAAATCTTGTCGGGTCGCGTCAAACTCCGGCGAATGTCCTGTCAATGCCCCGTCGTGCGGCGGTCGGCAGCCCATCGTCCGGGGCCGAAGCCATCCCACGGCCGGATCCAGCCCGAGTCACAGTTTACAGCGCGAGGTCCCCATGAGAAGTGTGCTCCACCGAGAACCGCTCCCCTGTACGAACGGAAGCCAACTGGTCCCTGTTTCGCCGCGTGTGCGCCGACCGACCCGAGCCGCGATCATGATGCTCGGCCTGCTCGCCCCCAACGCGATCGCCAGCGCGGGTGACGTGGTCATCAGCCAGGTCTACGTGAATGGCGGAGCCGCAAGCGCAACATGGCGCAACGACTATGTCGAGCTGCACAACAGGTCTTCCAGCCCCGTGTCGCTGTCGGGTTGGTCAATCCAGTATGCCTCAAACACTGGGTCCAGTTGGACCCGCACGAACCTGTCCGCTACGACGTTGGCAGCAGGGCAGTTCTATCTGATCCAGCTCAGCGCCGGCGCCGGTGGTGGTCTCCAGCCGCTTCCCACGCCCGATGCGACCGGCACCACAAACATCGGCAACGGCAAACTTGCGCTGATGCGGATCAGCACGACGATCGCGTCGGGAACATCGTGTCCGGTATCAGATGCAAACGTTGCCGTCGACCTCGAGGATTTCGTCGGACTAGGCTCATCGAACTGCTTCGAAGGCGCCGCGGTGGCCCCGGCGAACCCGAGCGGATCAACGGCAACCTACCGGCGAGAGGTCGCGCTCGGTTGCACCGACACCGATCAAAACGGAGCCGACTTCACGACCGGCACGGCCGATCCACGCAATACGGCGTCAACACCAGCCTGGTGCGATGATGGCGCGTGCTGCTTCGGCGTCAACTGCACGGTCACCTCGCAGGCCGGCTGCAGCGGCGGCGTGTTCCATGGCGCAGGCTCATCTTGCAGTCCGGACCCTTGCTCGCTCGGCGCGTGCTGCCTGGACACCGGAGCCTGCCTGCTGCTCGACATCAATGACTGCGGTCTGCAGGGCGGAGTGGTTTTCCTCGGCGAGGGCACGACCTGTACCGGCGGCGCGTGCACGCCCGGTGCGTGCTGCTACGAAGGGGGGTGCTATTTCTATCCGCGCGAGTGGTGCTCGACCAACCCTCCCGGCCGCTACAACGGTGACGGCGTGGTCTGCGCGGGGCTCGATCCGTCATGCTCGCTCGGGGCGTGCTGCAGGGCTGACGGCCAGTGCACGTACGAACTGGAGCAGGACTGCGTCTCTGCCGGCGTGTTCATGGGCCTCAACGCGACTTGTGCGCCGGCGCTGTGTGCCCCGGCAGGCGCGTGCTGCTTCGGGACGTTTGGCACCCTGTGCGAGGTCCGATTTGCATCCAACTGCGTGTTGTCATCGGGGAGCGTCTACCGCGGAGACGGCACAACATGCACGCCGGGGCAGTGCCCAAACACGACAGGTGCCTGCTGCCTGCCGGATGAGACCTGCGTCCAGGCGAGCATCGGAGAATGCGGGTTCCTGAACGGGACGCACCAGGGCGTCGGGCTTGCGTGCACGATCAACCTCTGCGTGAGCGATCCCGTCGGTGCGTGCTGCCGCACGGCGATCTGCGAGATCCTGACCCAGTCGCTGTGCGCGTCAGTCAGCGGGACGTTTGTTCCGAACCAGACCACCTGCGCATCCAACCCGTGCGGCGCGCCGCTGGGGGCGTGCTGCTTCGGCATTAACTGTTCTATCGTGAGCGCTTCGGTCTGCGGCGGCAACCTCTTCCTGGGCGCGGGCTCATCGTGTCTGCCCGACCCGTGCGGCACGGGTGCGTGCTGCACGCTGGCGGGCGCGTGCAGCATCACCGATGTCGCGATGTGCGAAGGCGCGGGCAGTATCTACCTGGGCAACGGCGTCACGTGCTCGCCCGGAATGTGTGCAGACATCGGCGCCTGCTGCTTCGACAGCCAGTGCTACCTCTTGCCAGCCGTGCCGTGCCAGAACCTGAACGGCGACCCACGGGGCGCGGGCACGGGCTGCACGCCATCGAATGACTGCTTGACGGTGGTCTTCCGGGCGTGCTGCCAGACAGATGAATGCATGCTTTGGGATGCCGACACCTGCGATGCGCTGGGCGGAACGTTCCTGCCCAATGAGACGACCTGTGATGCCAACCCGTGCGGTGCGCCGCTGGGCGCGTGCTGCTTCACGCTGACAAACCTGTGCGAGATCCGATCGGCCGCGGCGTGCTCGGGGCCTGGCGGAGGCCCCAAGGTCTTCCACGGCGCCGGCACCAGCTGTGTCAGCAGCCCGTGCGGCGACCCCGGCCTCGGGGCGTGCTGCATCGCTTCGGCATGCACTACGCGGATCGCTTCGACGTGCACGAGCGCGGGCGGGTTGTTCCTCGGAGCGGGCGTGGCATGCGACGCCAACACCTGTCTGGTGGTGGGTGCGTGCTGCCTGCTCGATGGTGCCTGCGCCGAGTTCACCTCAACGGCGTGCGCCACGGCCTCCGGCGTCTACTCGGGCGACGGCACGACGTGCACGGCCAATCTTTGCCCGCGCGGCTGCTGCCTGCCGGATCAGTCGTGCGTCTTCGTGACCTCCACAGCGTGCACGGGGCTCGGCGGCACCTCGCGACCGGGTGCGTGCTCGCCGACGTTCTGCTTCGTGACCTGCTGCGCTCCCGACGGCACCTGCACGCTGGTGTCCGATGCCGCGTGCATCGCCTCCGGCGGTGTGCGCGAGGGGCAGAGCGCCTGTGGGTTGTTCAACTGCTTCGGTGCGTGCTGCTTTGCCAGCTCGGGCGTGTGCCAGGTTCGCGGCAAGCTTAACTGCGTCAATACACTCGTCGGCACCTACTTGGGCTACCAGACGCCGTGCCAGCCGACCACCTGCACCGGCGCATGCTGCATGCCGGGAACGATGACCTGCACGCTGGAGTTCCGCGGCGACTGCCTGGCGATGGGCGGCCTGTTCGTCGGGTTTGAGGTTGCCTGCGGGCCGACGGCATGTCTCGGCGTGTGCTGCGTTTCGACCGGTTGCACCAACGTCACCCAGTCGCAGTGCGATGCCCTCGGCGGCACCTACCGCTTCCACGGGTACAACTGCATCGGTGCGTGCGAGGGAGCGTGCTGTGACTCCGCGGGTGGGTGCTCGCTCACCTTGCCGTCGGGATGCGGCGCCGGATCGGTGTTCCGCGGTCTCGGCACCGTGTGCGATGCCGCGGCGTGCTCGGGCGCGTGCTGCACCGCAGCCGGCTGCGCCCTGGAGACAGTCGCTACCTGCACAGGTAGTTTCCAAGGCGTTGGTGCCGCGTGCGCACCCGGCTCGTGCGGTGGCGCGTGCTGCGTGCGTGATGCTGCTCCGTTCTGCCGGGTCGTTTCTCAGTCGGCGTGCACCCCCGCGTCGGGCGGCATCTACCTGGGCGATGGAACGACGTGCACGGCCACGAACGTGTGCTTCGGCGCGTGCTGCTTCGATCCCGCGGTCGAGGGGGTGCCGCTGGTCTGCCAGTTCACATCTCTTGGCTTCTGCTACGGCCAGAGTGGCGAGTTCCACGGCCTCAACACCACTTGCCAATCCCCGCCGGGGTCGGGCAACTGGGTGGAGTGCTGCGTCGTCAACATGAACATGGTCGGCGGCCTCACCGTGCAAGACTTGTTTGATTTTCTGGCTCTGTACTTCGCAATGGATACACGGGCCGATATCAACGACAGCGGGACGTTCACCGTGCAGGACATCTTCGACTTCCTCGCCGGCTACTTCTTCGGCTGCTCCTGACTTCACAACGCACTCTTGCTTGGTGTTGGATACGGACCGAGGGCGACTCCGCGATGGCGGAGCCGCCCTCTTGTCGCCCGGCGTCCGAAGCCTTGGTTTCGACTATGTTGGTCGGGTGGAACTGGATGACCTTCAGCACGCGGGCGATCTGACGGTCGCGTCCTGCACGTGATCCTGACCAGTTTGCAAGATTCGGCGCCGACGTTTGGGAGCGCAGAGTGCAGTTCAAACATCCGGAGGATTCGAGTTCCCATAAGTTAGGAGTACGGGGGGGAATAGGGCGCACTCCGAGTGCGAATGTCGATAGGGCCCCTTCGCTGGCTAGCCCACTTGTAGAAACGCGCCGCTCATTGCGACTCCGTTGTGGAAAACCGCGAAATCCTTCGAGAAAACCGGGGGTAGTTCGAACCCCATCGGGGTCATTCTGCGGCTTGCTTCGCGGGCGTGTCGCTCCCGGGGTTGGGCTGGCGCTCAGACAGCGCGGTGTCGAGCCAACGGTGCAGGCCGGGCAGGTCGTATCGGGGTGAATCGGGCTGGGTTGGGGCCAGCGTGTTCAACTGGTGGTTGACGTTGCCGCGGATGCACGCATCGTGCGCGGCGAGGTCCCAGACGATCAGTTCGCCGCGCTGGGTGCCGGCGATGATGTACCGGCCATCGGGGCTTGCCGCGGCGGCGGTGATCGGAAGCGGGTCAGGCGGCGCGAGCCAGAGCAGGACGCGGCCGTCGCAGCGGGCATCCATGAGCGAGATCGCGCCGGCGAACGCGACGGTGTGGAACTCGCGGTGAGCGGTGGTGTCGATCGCCACAACGGGTTCATCGCGCAGTCGAAACTCGGGCCACCAGGGGTTGTCGGTCCGGCCGATCAGCAGCGAACCGCGGGAAGTGCCAACAAGCACGCGCTCGCCGCGAGGTTCGATACCGAGCGAAGTGAACACTCGGGCCGCGTCGAGGGCTGTGCCGGACGGAATGAGCAGGGGAGCGCGGAGAACCGCCCCGCCGGGGCTTCGCAGGAAAACACGGCGATGATCATCCAGAGCGGCGAACGCTTCGCCGTCCGGTGACCAGGCGAAGGCGGATACCCGTGCATCATCAGTCGAGAAACGCCAGAGGTCGCGCCAAGCCCCATCGACGATGCGCACCGCGCCGCGGCCGTCGCTCACGGCGAAGAGGTTTCGGGGTCGGTTGAACGCGATCGTCGCGAGGCCGGTGGCCGCGCCGAAGTCGGCTGAGGGCGGATCTCGCGGCAAGCCCGACTGTCCCGCCGGGGAGATCGACCAGTGCCGGACACCTCCGCGTTCATCGCGTGTGAGGAGTGTCTCATCGTCGGTGAACCAAGCGGCCACGATGCCGACGCTGTGTGCCGCGAAGGTGCTTGCCCAGGGTCGAAGGCCCGGCGCCCAGAGCCGTGCGCAACCGTCCTGATCGATGGAGATGAACCGCTCCGCGTTGACGGCCGGAGTGCGATCTCGCGGAGAGTCCGGGAACGCGACCTTCGCCGCGAAGATGATCGGTGCGGCGTGGCCGATCAAATCGCGCCCGGCTTGGCCGCTGGCGTCGAGCAGATGCAGCCGTGCCGACCCGGGACCGACCCGGATGCCGGGTCCGGTGGTGGGCCGTGGGCCGAGTCTTGCCGACGGCGAACGCAGAGCCGAGCGGGCCTGATCGGCTTCGGGGCTCGGAACCTCCAAATCGTCGAGCGTGGACAGATCGAGCCTGTGCGGCTTGCCATCCTCTCCACACCAGAGGAGTGCGGGTTGAGAGCCCTGGTCGAACCTGATCGCGGCGGGCGCTGCGTCGAGTCGGGTGGAGGCGATGCAGGGATCCTGTACGTAGTGCGCACGCAGAGCCCAGAGTGCCTCGCGACGGATTCGATCGCGATTGGCCGCGGAGACGGGATCGGCGGGCTGGCCGGCGGTGAATGTTCCGAACATCACCCGCCAGAGGGATCGTTCGGCGGTCGCGTCGTGCCGGAGCACGTCCTTGTATTGAGCCTCCAGCACGTCGCTGTCGCGTGATGTGGAATCGGCCCGTGCGCTGTTCAGACTCGAAAGCAGTTTGGCGTTGGCGGTCTGGAGGGCGGCGTTCTTGAGCCTGAACGACTGCACGAAGAAGGCCATCGATCCGACCAGGAGCACGCCTGCGATGGCTAGCGGGACGCGGTATCGGCGTGCCGACTTGCGCAGTTGGTACAGGCCGCTGTCCCGCCGGGCCTCGACCGCCTCGCCGAGAAGCCAGCGATGCAGGTCGCGTCCGAGCGTGCCGGCGGACTCGTATCGCCGCGATGGGTCCTTGTGCATCGCGGTCAGGATGATGGTCTCGAGGTCCTTGTCGATCGCGTGGTTGAAGGTCGAAGGCCTCATGGGCTCGGCGGTCTCGATGGCCTGCAACTCGGCGATGATCGAGCCGGCGTGCTCGAAGGGCCATCGGCCGCAGGCCAACTCGTAGAGGATCACGCCCAGCGAGTAGACATCGCTGCGGACATCCGCACGCGCGGACGCGTCTGAGGCGGCGCGGAGACGTTCGGGTGAGGCGTACCGGATCGTCCCCCCGAAGTGCCCCTGCTGGGTGATCGCCGTCGCATCGCTCCGCAGAGGTCGGGCCATTCCGAAGTCCACGACCTTCGCGATGGCTTCGAGCCCGTCGCCCTTGACGAGGATGTTGGAAGGTTTGAGGTCCTGGTGCAGAGACCCTCGGTTGTGCGCGTGCTGAACACCCTCGCACACACCCAGGAACAGGCGGACCACGGACACGAGCCGGCGGCGGGCCGCGGCCGAGTGCCGCGAATCCGCGGTCGCAACCGGGCGCCACTTGTCGAGCGGAACCCCGTCGATGTGCTCCATCACGATCGCGTACCGATCGCCGCGCACGCGGAGCATGTGGTAGATCGTCACGACGTTGGGGTGGTCGAGCGAGGCCGAGATCTCGGCTTCGCGCTCGAACCGGCGGACCTGTTCCGGCGAGGCGAAGCGGCCCGCGAGCAGCATCTTGATGGCGACCAGGCGCTGGGTCTGAAGGTCGATGGCCTTGTAGACCACGCCCTGTCCACCCGCGTGGATCGAATCGAGGATTCGGTAGCCCGGGACCAGATCGGGCGAGACTTCGAGCGTGTCGATGGCCGGCGCGGCGCCGGGTTCACGCGGCTCGCGACCGGTGGGGGGAGTCAAGGGTTGTGCGGATTCTTCGGCGTACCCACGGACGAAGGCGATATTCGCGCTCGCGGCATCGATCCGCGTTCGGCAGCGGGCGCAGCCATCGAGGTGTGCCTGCTCGTGCGTGTTGGCGATCGCGCCGGCGGCGATCTCTTCAAGCCGATCGCTCGGCGGGCAGCCGTCGTGGCCATGGTTGTGGTCGGGCGTCGGCGGCACGGTGGAGGTTCTCGTGAATCAACATCCGCGGGCAACCGGGTGCTCAGGCCGGATCAACAAACTCCGCCTCGACTTGTTCGATGATCGAGCGGAGTTTTTCGGCGATGCGGGCCTTCGCCTGGTAGACCGAGGCGATGCTCAGGCCGCACTCGGCGGCGGCGGTCTCGGCGGGAATCTTGCGCTCGACGACCATCTCGAACGCGCGGATCGTTGCCTCATCGTGTCCGCTGTGCTCGCGGAGCCGGCGCTTGGCTTCATTCAAGACGGCACGGCGCTCCTCGGCGGTCCAGGCCTGGTCGAAGGTGTGCTGGTCGGGGAGGGCCACGATCGCCGACTCGCCGCGGCCGATGCGAGCCCGCCGCTCGGCGTTGAGCAGGTCAATCGCCCGGTTGCGGGCGATTCCGGCGATCCATGATCGGAGTCGGCCCTTGTCTCGGTTGTACTTGCCGAGACGGTAGTCGCGGACAAACTCGAACAGAACTTGCTGGGCCACATCAGCCGCATCCTCGGGCCGAAGGCCGAGCCTGAGCACGACCCCGAGGATAATGGGGCGGTACCGCGCGTCGAACTGCGACCACACCTCGGTGTTCGCGGTGTCGAAAAGGCCGGCGAGCAACTGGCTGGTGGTCTGACTGTGCGGCGGAGGATTGGGCAATGTGATTCGTCCCGCCAAGAAGAAGTCGCGCGGTCGCGGGCTGGCCGGGAGGTCGAACTACCCGTCCAAGTCCCTAAGACTGCTGATCCTGACTACCAAAGATGATACCGCGCCATCCCGGATCATGGCCGTGTGTCAGAAGACCCCTGCTTGCGGGCAGTAAGTCAAGATGGCTGTGGTATGTTCAGTACAGAGAATCCACGTTGGCCGAGCCTCTTGGCCTGTGCTTGCTCAAGTTGATCGGGACCCGAAGCCCCGAATCGAGGTGGTACGGATGACCGGGACGTGCTCATGGATTCGGGGGGCTGCGCGAGCCGCGCTGTGCGCGGCCGTTGTTTTCGCCCTGGCGAACGGGTCGGCCCTCGCGCAGGGGCAGCCGCGGAATGACCTGTGCGCCAACGCGACACTGATCCCGCTCTGCACCGACATCGCCGGATCGAACATCAACGCGGGGACTGAAGGCCAGACGACCTGCAGCGCCTCGGTGCGTGATGTCTACTACCGATTCATCCCGCCGGTCACACGCGCCTATCGGGTGTTTCTGTGCGGGTCGAGCTCGAACTGGGACAGCGTGCTGTCCGTGCACACCAACTGCCCGGCCGGGACCGCCAACGCCATCGCCTGCAACGACGACTTCTGCGGCGCCAGGTCGCAGATCGACGCGGTCTTCCTTGATGCCCAGACGCCGTACATCATCCGCGTCGCCTCCGGCGGACCGGTAGGAACCAACGGCAGCAACTTCATCCTAAAGGTCTGCTTCGCCGAGATGAGCACCTCCGGGGCGTGCTGCTGCACCGACACCTGCTCCTGCACGTTCATGGCTTCCGCCGCCGCGTGCACGTGCGAAGGCTGCAAGACCGGGGTGTGGATCCCCGGTGGCGTGTGCTCGCCGGTGAACTACTGCCAGGTCAAGGGTGCGTGCTGCGGAGCGGCCGGGTCGTGCTTCCTGACGACCCTGGATGAGTGCCTCGGCAGCTTCATCGGTGTGGGTGCGCCGTGCGAGCCGATTGATCCGTGCATCGCCACGCCCCAGGAGGGCGCGTGCTGCAAGGGTTCGACGTGCGAGTCCACGGCGGCGGCGAGTTGCACGGGCGCGAACACGCAGTTCATGGGCGTCGGAACGGTGTGCAACGCGGCCGGGAACAACACCGCGCCGTGCTGCAAGGCCGACTACAACCAGTCGGGCGGCGTGACCGTGCAGGACCTGTTCGATTTCCTGGCCGCCTACTTCGGCGGGAGCCTGCTCGTGGACATCAACGGGTCGGGGACGGTCAGCGTGCAGGACCTGTTCGATTTCCTGACCGCGTACTTCGAGGGCTGCCCGTAGCGGTCACCGCTTCCGGTCGGGCCCGCGATGCACGCTCACTTGATCGACGCCTTCAGCTGGGCTGCCCTGTCGGTGCGCTCCCACGTGAACGTGTCGTACTTCTTGCCCTTGTACGTGATCGAGCCGGGGGCGCGGCCGAAGTGCCCGTGCTTGGCGGTGGGGGAGTAGATCGGCGTGCGCAGGTTCAGGGTCTCGATGATCCCGCGCGGCGTCAGCTTGAACGTCTCGCGGATGGCCCTGGAGATCTTCTCCTCGGCGACCTTGGCGGTCCCGAAGGTGTCCACGTACACGCTGGTCGGCTCGGCGACACCGATGGCGTAACTCAGCTGGATCTCGCACCGATCCGCCAGGCCCGCGGCCACGACGTTCTTGGCGATGTAGCGGGCCATGTACGCCGCGGAGCGATCGACCTTGGTCGGGTCTTTCCCGCTGAAGGCCCCGCCGCCGTGCCGGCCCATGCCGCCGTAGGTGTCCACGATGATCTTCCGCCCGGTCAGGCCCGTGTCGCCGTGCGGCCCGCCGATCTCGAAGCGGCCGGTCGGGTTGACGTGGATCGTGATCCCCGGGTTCCACCACGAGCCCAGCACGGGCTTGATGATGTGCTCGACGACCTGCTTCTTGAGGTCCTCCTGGCGGTCGTTCCACATCGGCTCGTGCTGGGTCGAGAGCACGACCGTGTCGACGCGGACGGGCTTGTCGTCCTGGTACTCGACGGTGACCTGGCTCTTGGCGTCGGGCCGCAGGCCGGGGATCTTCCCGCTCTTGCGGGCATCCGCCTGCCGCTCGACCAGCAGGTGCGAGAGCTGGATGGGCAGCGGCATGAACTCGGGCGTGTCCTTGCACGCGAAGCCGAACATCATGCCCTGGTCGCCCGCGCCCTCGCGGTTGACGCCCATCGCGATGTCGTTGGACTGCTTGTTGATCGCGACCATGACGCCCGCGCTGTCGGCGTCGAACCGCATGTCCCCGGAGGTGTACCCGATGTCCCGGATCGTCTCGCGGACCAGGTCCGGGATGCTGACGTAGGTGTTGGTCGTGATCTCGCCGGCGACGACGACCATGCCCGTGCAGCACAGCGTCTCGCACGCCACCCGGCTGAAGGGGTCGTCGGCGATCATCGCGTCGAGCACGGCATCGGAGATCTGGTCCGAGACCTTGTCGGGGTGGCCCATCGAGACGGACTCGGACGTGAACAGGCGGGTCATCTGGGACATCGTGGGGCTCTCCCGGAAAATAGGGACGGGAGGGTAGGCGTTTGCGGCGCGGGGCGGGGAAACGGCCCACACGCCCGAGCAAACCAGCCGGAGGCGGCGCCCCATGCCTCCGGGGCGCATCCTCCGGCCGTTCGCGGGGCCTTTATCCGCCGTTCGCCGCGTTTTCTACGCCGCGACCCTCACCTCCGGCGCACCCTCGAGCATCGTGCTCACGATGCCCATCCCGCCGCCGCCCCCGCCGCCCACGCGGCCGAAGTTGATGGTGAAGATCGGGCTGACGGGCCCCGCGACATCCGAGCGCTGGCCCTGCACGGTGTACTGCACCATGTCCGGCCCGGCGAAGAACGAGTCATCGGTGAACTTCTTGGCGCCGGTGACGCCGACGAACTCGAAGTCGGCCGCGACGGCGGTGCGGCGGCGGATGATGTAGCTGGTGCCCTGGGTGCCGGCGGGGTTCGAGGCCTTCCACACCAGCACGGGCGCGCCGCTGGTCGGGTCGAGCGAGACGGTGAGGTCGGTGGGCTGGGCGGGCGGGGGCGCCGGCTGCGGGGGCTGGGGCGCGGGGATGTTGGCGATCACGTACACGCCCGGGTTGCCGGTGTTCTCGGCGAAGGTGCGGATGCTGCGGACCATCTCGGCGGCCTTCTTGCGCAGCTCGGCGAACTTGAGGTTGGTGTTGGCGGTGGCCGACTCGGCGGCCCCGCGGGCGATGTCGAGATCGGTCAGCGCGTTCGCCGCGTTCTCGGTCGCGACCTTGAAACCCGCGGTCTGCGCCGGGGTCGCGCCGATGGCGGCGGCGTGATCGATGAATGTCTGGGTGTGCGCGTTGCACCAGGCGAGGAAGTCTTCACGCGGAGAAACCGGGTACGTACCCATCTTGGTGTTCCTTACGTTGAGGGTCTTGGCGAATCGGCAGACTCTGGGAAAAACGTTGCGTTGCGGAACAGAGCCGCCGGTCACGCGACCGTCGGCGCTGGTCGGTATCGTCGTGACGATCCGCCCACTTGAACCCGACAGACCGGTTGTCCGCATTTCTTTGTGCGGGCGGGTCGCGCGAGTCGGGCAGCGCGGGGCGCGGAGAGGATGCGGATCGTTCTCCGGGAGTCGTTTCTCCGGGCAGGGGCACGGCCCCCGCAACCCCAGAGGCCAAAGACCGGAGGCGCCGGCTCGCAGCCCCAGTTCGCCGCCTTTCGGCCCCATCGGGGCCGCGGCCTGTAGCCACGGGTGGAGCGAGCGGGGGGCGCAGCCCCCGCGAGCGCAACCCGTGGAAGCGTGTGCCCTCAGATCATCCTGCCCCGGCGGGGCAGAGGACGGCTGCTGCGTACGCACGTGCCGCGAACATGCGCACGAAGGTTCCGGCTCTGCATCGAATCGAAGCGACGATGCCGGGCAGGGGCACAGCCCCCGCAACCCAAAGGCCAGGGGCGCAAAGGCACGCGCTCGGGCACTCGCCCTGGTCTTCACTGGGGGAGAGCACGAGAGGGGGCTTCCCCCTCTCGTGCAGAGAACCGGATTCGCGCGCGGTCGGTTCGCGAGCCTGTGCACGAGGGCTTCGCGCGCCGGGCGCGCGGTCGTGCCTGACCGTGCGATGCCCGGGAAGATGCCCTTGGGGTTGCAGGGGCCGTGCCCCCGCACAGAAAAACAAGCGCGCGACGATCGCGGGAAATCACCCGATCGCACGATGCGGAACGTGCGAAGGACGGCCCGGCGGTTCCTCTGCCCCGCCGGGGCAGGACGATCCGAGCACGCACACCCCCACGGGTTGCGCTCGCGGGGGCTGCGCCCCGCGCTTGCTCCACCCGTGGCTACAGGCCGCGGCCCCGTTGGGGCCGGAAGGCCCCGAGCGCGCAGCCTGGGCGGGCGTGATCCGGTGCGCGTGCGTTCTTTTCGCGCTGCGCGGGGTTCGGCCCTCGGCATCGGCACACCGAGCGGCGGACTTGACCCGTGGGGCGCGAAGAGGGTTACTCAAAGCGCGGTCTTTCGACCGCGAAAAATCATCCTTCAACCGTGAAGAGTCGTTCTTCAACCGCGGACCGCCGCGCTTCGACCGCGAGAAGCCGTTTTTCGACCGTGACGGGTCGCTCTTCGACCGCGACAAGCCGTTCTCTGACCGCGGAGCGCAGCGCTTCGACCGTAAAGGATGACTCTTCAACCGTGGAGAACCGCGCGGCAACCGCGCTGCGCAGCGCGGTCGGGCCGCGGCTCGGCGCTCCGCACCCCTTCCCCGGCCCTTCCTCGTTCCATCCGCGCTCCACACCCGCCGCCGGCCGTGGCTCGTACCGCCGCACCCCGCGCCGAATACGCTTGCCTCATGCCCCCACCCCCCGGCTCTTCCCCCGCCGCCTCCTCCGCGATGCGATCCCTCACCTACGCCGCCTCCGGCGTCAACCTCATCGAGAAGGATGCCTTCACCGAGAGCCTCGGCTCGATCATGCGGCGCACGCACGGGCCGCGGGTCATCGACAACCCCGGCGGGTTCGCGGGGCTGTTCCGCCTGGACTTCAACCAGAGACTCTTTGCCCGCAACTACAAGGACCCGGTGCTGGTGGCGTGCACGGACGGGTGCGGGACGAAGGTGAAGCTGGCGAGCCAGGTCGGCAGGTTCGACACGATCGGGATCGACTGCGTGGCGATGAACGTGAACGACATGGTGGTGCAGGGCGCGGAGCCCTTGTTCTTTCTCGACTACATCGCGGTGGGGAGGGTGGATGCGAGGATGCTGCGGGACATCGTGTCGGGCGTGGCCGAGGGGTGCAGGCTCGCGGGGTGCGCGCTGATCGGGGGCGAGACGGCGGAGATGCCGGATGTGTACGACATCGGCCCACCCCCCGATTTTGATCTTGCGGGGTTTGCGGTGGGCGTGGTCGAGCTCGCCCGCGCGACCGACCCCGAGCGCGTCGAGAAGGGCGACATCGTGCTCGGGCTGACCTCGAGCGGGGTCCACAGCAACGGGTACTCGCTGGTGCGGAAAGTGGTCCAGACGGCGGGGCTGGACCTGATGTCGGATGTGGGATTTCGGATGGCGGATGTCAAAGGCGAGAGCGCCGGGAATGGCCGTCGCGCGAAGGGCAAGCCGCCTGCTTCACATCCGACATCCGCCATCCGCCATCCGACATTGGGCGAAGTCCTGCTCACGCCCACGCGGATCTACGCCGACTCGATCACCAGGCTGCTCCGGCAGTACAAGGTCAAGAAGGTGGTGACGGGGATGGCCCACATCACCGGCAGCGGGATGGAGGGGAACCTCTCGCGCGCCCTGCACCCGGGTGTCGATGCGGTGGTGGACTTCGACGCCTGGCCGCGACCGCCGCTGTTCGCGTTCCTGCAGAAGCAGGGGCGGATCGACGAGGACGAGATGCGCCGCGTGTTCAACTGCGGGATCGGGTACACGCTGATCGTGCGGCCGACCTTCGCCGAGGCCGTGAAGGAGAAGCTCGAGAAGCTCGGCGAGACGGTGTACGTGATCGGGAAGATCGTGAAGGGGAAGGGGGATGTGCGGTGGAAGTAGGCGCGGAGGGGGCCATCGGTGCAAAAACACAACGACCCGCCAGAAGGCGGGTCGCGGAAGTCATAGGTTCGGGGCTTCTCAGGCCTTCAGCCACGTCGGCCGCGGTGTCTTGGGGTCGATCGGGTCGACGCTGACCTTGCGGCCCTGGAAGACGACCTTGCCGTGGCCGATCGAGTAGAGGGTGTCATCGCGTCCCTGCTCGACGAGGAAGCCCGGCTTGAGGGGCGTGCCGCGCTGCCGGACGATGATCGCGCCGGGCGTGGCGACCTCGCCGCCGTAGAGCTTGATGCCGAGGTACTTCGGGTTGGAGTCGCGGCCGTTCTGGGTTGAACCCTGGCCCTTCTTGTGTGCCATGACGATAATCCTCTAGCGAAAACCGAACAGCCAGCTCGGCCGAACGGGCGGGGATGATAGACCCAAGCCCGGCCGGCTTCCACCGTCGGAGGAGCCGATCGATGGTCGGCGGTCGGACGACCGGATCAGCGCATGATCCAGGATTTTTCCTTGATCGGCAGCGGCTCGGCCTTCTGACCTTCGAGGCTGCCGGGTGTGCTGTAGTCCAGCCGCAGGGTCTTGCGGAGGACGAACGTCTGCTTCGCGTCAGGGGAGGTCACCGACTTGGTCTCCCCCGAGAATCCCGCCGCGTAGACCGTGACTTGCTCCGGGTCCATCCCGCTCAGCGACCACACGACGATCCCGCGCTTGTGGTTCTCCTCGCCCTGGAGCAGTTCGCCGATGATGGAGATCTGGTCGAGCATGAACGGGTCCTGCATCCGGCCCAGCAGTTCGGTCGTGACCGACTGGGGCACATCGCGACCCGACCGCACGACCCGCCCATCGCCCAGCGAGAGCTCGAACATGGGGGCGAAAAGGAGGTCTTCGCCCGAGTTGTTCACGACCTTGTAGGTCATGTACAGGTACGAGCGGGGGCCGGTGTCGCGGACATCGACCGAGGCGACGCGAAGTTGGCCCGGGTCGATCTCGAGCTGCCACCTTCGCGGTACGGGATCGGGCTCGGGGGCCAGGGCGAGCATCGCCGCTCCGCAACAGGCGGCGGCAACAAATCGGACGGTGCGGGCTGGGGTACGAGGCATCAACAGGCTCCGGTCGGCCATGTGGCCGGTGCAGGGTCGATAGTCTAGTGTGGTCCGGTCATCCGTGCGCGGGCAGGGGAAGGACGGTTCGGGGGATTCGGTTCGTCGGGGGACTCGTGATTCCGGGCCGATCTTGGACACCGCACCGCACACAACGCCTTCCGGGATGCCAGCCCTGAACCCGGGCGTCCGGCTCATCCACGTCCCTCCCCGGCTGGTCTTCGACGCGGTTGTTCGGCTCGTGGGCGAACAGGCTGGCGATCCGCACGCCGCGGCCGAGCGGTTTCTCGAGAACGCGGGAAGCGTGGGGATCGATGTGGGGCTGATGTGGGCCACGGTGGCCGGCGATGATCGGCAGGACCAGCCGGTTCTGGTGCGGCAGGTGTCGCTGGCCGTGATCGGCGCGGGCGGCACGGCGATGATGTTCGTCTCCGGGCCCGGCCGACGGCCGTTGATCCGGCGAGGCGCAGACCCGTTGGGTGGGCCCGGCCTTGCGGCTGTCGAACGAGCCGCGGTTCTTCGGGCCGCGTGTCGGTGCGTCGCCGACGGTGCGCACGGACATGACCCTGCCCGGTTGGCCCAGGCCCTGCTCGAGCCCCACGAGAAGGAAGCGCTGGCCGCGTTTCTCGACGCCGGATTCACCCGGGTCGGCGATCTGGCCTACTTGCGACGAACGGGGACGCAGCCCCCGCGATGGGAACCTCTGCCCGAGGGAGTCCGGCTCCGGTCCGTCGCCGATCTGCACGGGTCGGGCCTGCCGGTTGCGGATCTCGATGCGGCGATCACGGCACTCCTGGAAGAGACCTACATCGACACGGCCGATTGTCCGGAACTGTGCGGCCTGCGCTCGGCCGAGGAGGTGCTGGCCTCGCATCGAGCGGTCGGACGGTATGACCCCGCGTTGTGGTGGCTGGTCTTCGAGCGCGAAAAACCTGTCGGTTGCGCCCTTTTCAATATCGTGCCCGAGCTCGAATCGGTCGAACTGGTATATCTCGGGCTTGCTCCGGCCGTGCGTGGCCGTGGTCTTGGGGCCAGGGTGCTCGAACGAGGGCTGCGGCAGCTCCTCGGCTGGTCGGATGCCGAGGCGGGGTCAGAGGCCGATCAGCGAGGTCGCGTTCTCGTCGGTTCCGGCGGGGTGACCTGCGCGGTCGATACCCGCAACGCACCCGCGCTCGGTCTGTACCGCCGCGCGGGATTCCAGCGGTTCTCGATCCGTGTGCCGGTGGTCAAGGGTCTGAGCGGGAGCGCGGGCCCGGCGTGAAGCGGTTTTTCCACGAACTGTGAGTGACGCGGATTGTGGATCGCGTGGACAACTTTTTTTTTCTCGCGCAACTGCTCGCGGATTCTTGACAAACAGCATTGTGGAAATCGATTTCGCGACGATTGCCCGTTGAGTTTGTCCCTTCCGTGGGTTACGCTGTTCCCGCCCCGGTCACGGAGAGACCAGCGACCGGCGCCAAGATCGACTTTGTGGACTCGCAACGCTCCCCAGCCGCGCCGCGGAGGTTCATGCCTTCACGCCCGGTCGGTCGTGCCTCGCACCCACCAGTCATCGCGGCCGCCGGCTGACTTCTGAAGGACTCTTTCCGACCGACGCCAAGATCGCGTCGGCTTCTTCTCAACCGCTCTCGAGTTGTCACGACGACAAATCGATGCTTCGCTCCGGCCCAGGCCGGTGAGAGGTGTGACCAGTGGAGACTCGTCACGCTCCGGGTGTTTCGTCCGATCCTGCCGACCTTCAACGATCAAGCCGGCCGCACGGCCGCAGGGAGAGCGAGAGTGAGCAACGCAGAGGCATCGCCGATCGGGCCCCGTCCTCGTTGAGGCTGCACGGGCGATCCGACGCCGCGGGTGTACAGACCTCCGCCGAGGCGGATCGTGCCGAGACCCCGGCCGATCGCGCTCGTGGGTTGCACCGGTTCGATCGTCGCGGACCCAGGCTCCGATTCGTCGCCGCTCAGGGCGATCCCCTGTCGGGCAGCACCGCGGAGCGAATCGCCGCTCGAATGGTCGAGCTCGTCGGCGCCGCCCGCTTCGATCGCTACTTCGCCGACCAGGCGCGGATCGAGGTGGACGGGCCCGTCGTCCGGGTGATCGCCTCGTCGCCGTCGCTCGCGGGGTTGCTCGATCGTCGCTTCGGCCAGGCCTTGCGCGATGTGGCGATCGAGGTGGTCGGTCCGATCGCCGGTGAGCCGAAGGTCGAGTTTGTCGCCGACTCCGCGAGTTTCGAGGGCGCGCCAGCGCCCGGCGCGGCGCGTTCGCAGGCCGCGCCCGCACGCGGGGCCGCGCCCGACGCGGCGGGAACGCCCGCGCGTCCATCGCCCGCCCGTCCCGCGGCCGGAAGCACCCGCACCTACCGCCTCGAAGACTTCGTGGTCGGAGACTCCAATCGGCTGGCGTACAACGCGGCCGCGAACCTCGTCGAGACCTCGCAGGACCGCCCGGCGCACGCGGGAACCGCGCCGCTCCTGTTCATCCACGGCCCGTGCGGGGTGGGGAAAACCCACCTGCTGCAGGGATTGGCGGCTCGCTTCCGCGAACTGCACCCCGGCGCGGTCGTGCGCATCACAACCGGCGAAGCGTTCATGAACGAGTTTGTCCATTCGATCAAGCAGACCACGGGTGGAGCCGCCGCGGGCGCTCCGCGGCGGGGAGGGGCCATGTCCGCCCCGGGTGTCGAGCGGTTCCGACGCCAATACCGCCGGTGCGATCTGCTCTGCATCGACGATGTTCACTTCCTCGCCAGCAAACAGGCGACGCAGCAGGAGCTGCTGCACACGTTCGACGAGATCGCGCTCTCCGGCGCACGCATCGCGCTGGTCTGCGACCGTCACCCGCGCCAGATCCGCCAGTTCAGCCCCGCGCTGGTCTCGCGGTTCATGGCGGGAATGGTCGCCAGCATCGAGCCCCCCGATCCGGCCGTTCGCGAGCGGGCCATCCGACTGTTCGCACAGCGTCGCGGCCTGATCCTCGAAGACGCCGCCGTTCGGCAGTTTGTCGAGCGGACACGCACCGCCCCGGGCTCGCCCGTGGTCGGGCTCCGCGAGATCGAGGGTCTGGTGACGCGAGTCGAGGCCATTCACCGGCTCTCGCCCTCGGGCGATGCTCCGCGCTCGGTCGGTGTTCTGACCATCGAACGAGCCCTCGGGGATTCTTCCTCGCTCGGCCCGGCCGATGCCGCGAGCGATCTTCCGGGCTCTCGGTTCAGCAGACCGGTCCGGATCGAGACCATCTCGGCGCAGACCTGCACCGAACTGGGCGTGGATTCGTCGGACCTCGGCGCGCCGACGCGCCACAAGCGGGTTGTGCTGGCACGCGCCGTCATCACCCATCTCGCCCGCCAGTTCACGACCATGAGCTACCCGGAGATCGCCCGGGCGATCGGGCGGCCGAGCCACTCGACCGTGATCACCGCCCATCAGCGGCTCCAGAAGCAGGTCGAGTCGGACGAGTCGTACGGTATCGGTCCCGAAGGTGAGACCATGACGATCCGTGACCTCCTCGCGCGGCTCAGGGCGTCCATTTCCAGAAACTGAGTCCGGTTCTCGGTCCTTCAGCCGGGTCGGACCACCCGTGCGCACCAGCGCGGGCTGTGTGGTGCACGTCGGCATCGGCAGTGCACCGGCCGCTCTCGTTTGCCGATAACAGACCCGCCCGACCGCGGCGCCAGTCCTGGCCCATTCCGCTCGGGCCGGAGCGAACATGCCGAACAGCGCCGCCTTTCACCCGACGACCGAAATCCCGCTCAGCCGGCCTGACATCACCGACGCCGAGGTCGAACTGGTCGTGGAGACACTTCGCTCCGGGAGGCTGTCGATCGGCCCTCGGCTCGAACAGTTCGAGGAACTCGTCGCGGCCCGCGCCGAGCGGCTCTACGGCATCGGCGTATCGAGCGGCACATCCGGGCTGCATCTGGCCCTCGACGCGCTCGGGATCGGCGAGGGCGACGAGGTCATCACCACGCCGTTCAGTTTCATCGCCAGCGCCAACGTCATCCTCTACGTCGGCGCCAAGCCGGTCTTCGTGGACATCTGTCCCAAGTCGCTCAACATGGATCCGACCGGGCTCGAGGCGGCCATCACGCCGCGCACCCGCGCCATCATCGCGGTCGAGACCTTCGGCAACCCGCAGCACATGCGCGAGTACGAGGCGATCGCCAAGCGTCACGAGATCCCGCTGATCGAGGACTGCTGCGAGGCTCTCGGCGCGGTCCACAACGCCCGACCCGCGGGCAGTTTCGGACGCATCGGCGTCTTCGCGTTCTACCCCAACAAGCAGATCACCACGGGTGAAGGCGGGTGCATCGTCACCAGCGACAAGCGCCTGGCGAGCCTCTGCCGCTCGCTGCGCAACCAGGGCCGATTCGTCGCCGACGGCCCGCCGCAGTTGGGCCCGGCCGCGGGCATCGGCGGGGTGGGCAGCGGCGCGCCGATCGGCTCGTGGCTCACGCACGAGCGCCTCGGCTACAACTACCGCATGTCGGAACTCTCGGCCGCGTTGGGCGTGGCCCAGATGCGCCGGCTCGACGAGATCATCGAGGCCCGCCAGCGTGTCGCGGCCTCGTACATGCGTCGCCTGATGGGCAACCCGCACCTGGTGCTTCCGACCATCGACCCGCACACCGCCATGAGCTGGTTCGTCTTCGTCGTGCGCCTCGACAGCAGTTTCACGCGCGAGGAGCGCGACCGCATCATCCAGGGGCTGCGACGCCACGAGATCGGCGCCAACGACTACTTCCCCTGCATCCACCTCCAGCCGTTCTACCGCGCCGATTTCGGCTTCAAGCCCGGCATGTTCCCCATCGCCGAGACCGTCAGCCACCGAACCATCGCCCTGCCGTTCCACAACCGGCTGACCGAGAAGGAGATCGGGATCGTGTGCGAAACCCTCGAGCACATGATCGAGCGCGAGTGTCTCAAGCGGTCGTGAATGGGTGACTTGTGCTCCCGGCAGGGCATGTGGTACGCTCTGGGCATGGCCAACACACGCATCATCGTCCCCGCTCTCGGAGCCCTCTTCTGCACCGCCCTTGCCGCCTGCGAACAGAAGGACCTCTCCGCGGGGTACGAGAAAGTCGCCAACGGCATGAACCTCTCGCAGGTCGAGAACCTGCTCGGCTCGGGCAACGACGAGACCCCCGCCGGCGGCTACGGGGTCGGCAGCGCCGGCATGCTCGACAGCAAGCCCAACCCCGAAAAGACCTACGTCTGGCGTGACGGCGGCGTCACGTACGCGATCGTTTTCAAGGACGGAAAGGTCGTGCAGAAGCAAAAGGCGGGACAGTGACGATCACCGGTTCTCGGATGATGTTTGGGTGCTCGCCGCGGAATCCGTGACTTTGGCCCCGCGAGTTCGCTTCCGCGTGCCGCCTGCCTAAACTCCCCGCCCTGAATCGATCGGAGCACGACCCATGCCCTTCGTCTGCCATTTCACCGGAAAGAAAGCGTCCTTCGGCAAGCAGCGCACATGGCGCGGTCAGGCCGTCAAGAAGGGCGGGTTCGGTCTCAAGCCCACCGGCATCACCCGGCGCAAGTTCCGTCCCAACCTCAAGGACGTGACCGCGATCATCGACGGGGTGCCCACCCGCGTCAAGGCTTCCACCAACGCCATCAAGAGCGGCCTGGTCGTCAAGCCCCTGAAGCGCAAATACGGTTACACCCGTCAGCAGAAGCTCGCGGCCGGCAAGCACTGATCTCCGGGTTCGTCACGCACAACAACCAGCGCCGATCCGGTTTTCCGGGTCGGCGTTGTCGTTTCACCCGGTCTTGCCCGGCCACCGATCCGGCTGCTGCTCGAGAAACTCCGCGTACGTCGTCTTCCAGCCTCCGGTCACGACTTCGTCCACATCCAGTTTGATCTCCGGCAGCGTCGGGTTCGTGGCAGGGAGCGCGGCGGCGTGCTTGTCCATGACTTCCGCCAGCGAGCGATCATCGGCGGCCGTGCACGCCGGGTGGAAGTACATGTACATCCGCGCGCCCGTGCGGATGAGGTGCGCCATCAGGTGTTCCAGCATCCACCGCCCGCCCCTGTCCATCGTGCCGGGGATGTGGCCATCCTTCGGCCGCGGGGCCTCGCGGATCACCGGCACGAACGGCCCCATCGCCGCGCCCGAGCGCGCGTGGTTCAGCAGGTCGATGAAGCTGTTCCAGTAGCGGTGGTGTTCGCGCCGGTCGTAGCGCTGCCCCTGCGGCGTCAGAAAGCACACCGGGCAGCTCGTCCGATCGTCAACCAGCGTGCCCTGACGGTACGGCCATCCGTTGTAGTCGTGCACCGTGAACGATGTGCGGATGTTGAAGAAGTTGACCGCCGCCGTGCGCTCGCCCCACGCCGACATCAGCCCCGATTCAATCGTGATCTTGCGCAGGGCTTCGATCTTCAGCCGATCCGCGTACCTCCCGAACTTGATGATCCATTCGTTGTACTCGGGTGTCATGACCTTGAGTTTCGCGACGTCATAGCCGCGGAGATCCTCGGGCATCCGCTCGCGTGCCGCATCGCTCTTGTAGACGTCGATGATCCGCTTCAGGCCCTGCGACCACGGCGAGAGGTCGGTCTCCGCGTCGTGGTACACCAGGTCCAGTTCGATCCCGCGTTTGGACAACTCGGCGCCGAGGTACCCGCAGGTCCGGGTGTCCTCGCTCGCGACGATCTCGCCGCGTTCGTAGATCGCCGTCACGTCGATCGGGTACTCGTCCGATTTCATCTCGTATCCCAGGACGTAGTACGGGTGCACGGCACGCATGCCCTCGGGCTCCCGCTCCATCTGTTCGGCGATCGCCACCGCCTGCACCCTGGCCGTTGATCGCTTGTACGCGTCGAGGAACCCCATCGCCCGCAGATACCGCTTGCTCAGGGCGTCATCCGCCAGGATCGGCCGGTCCGCGAACGCGATGAGTTGGCGCTGATTCATGGGGTTCTTCGGCGACCCACCCGGCCACGCGGTCACACGCCGCCCCGCCAAACGCCGATATCATTGCCCGTGAAGTGTGACCAGTGTGACAACGAGGCCACTGTCCACGAACTCGTGGTCAAGAACGGCAAGCGGCTGGAGCGGCACCTGTGCGAGGGGTGCGCCAAGGGCCAAGGGCTGCCCATACCCGCAAACACCCCGATTACGCAGTTGCTCACGCAGTTCATCACTTCCCAGGTCCAGCCGACCGGTGTCGCGTCGGCCTCGCAACAGCCGCGTCCCGCTGCCCAGCCAACCAACAACGCCTGCCCCGAGTGTGGCCTCGCGTTCGCGCAGTTCCGTCAGTCCGGCCTGCTCGGGTGTCCGGCTTGCTACGCCGCGTTCGAGGGCCAGTTGAGCCCGCTGCTCGCCCGCGCCCACGACCGCGGCACGCACCACAAAGGCAAACTCCCTCGCCGGCTGCGAGAGGTCTCGGGCACGAGCGTCCCTCCGCCGGTCAAGCCGGTCAGACCTGCGCCGGCGTCGAGAGCAGCCGCCGCGGAGATCGTGGCCAGGGTCAAGGAACTTCGGGAGCGTTTGACTCAGGCGATCGCCGCCGAGCAGTACGAGATCGCGGCCCAACTCCGCGACGAACTCATCGGCATCGAGAAAGCCGCGGGCGCGCCCAAGGCCGCACGCAAGACCGCCCCGGCCAGGGCTTCCCGCGCGGCCAAGCCCGCGCCGCCGCAGCCTCCCCCTCCGCGCAATCCCGAAACGGAGGGCCCATGAGCCAGCCGCCGCAGCCGGGTTTCTCCGCCGCGGCCGTCAAGCGCGGCGCCGATTGGCTCCGCGGCTCCGGCGCGGAAGCCGATGTCGTGGTCTCTTCTCGCGTCCGCTTGGCCCGCAACCTCGACGGCTTCCCGTTCCTCACGCGCGCGTCACGTCAGCATCGGCAGGCGATCCTCGACACCTGCCGCGAGCGGCTGCTCAACGCCGGACTGGCGCAGCAGATGCTCTGGGTCGATGTGCACTCGGCCCCGGTGCTCGACCGCACGCTCATGGTTGAGCGACACCTGATCTCCAAGGAGCACGCCCGCGGCCAGGCCCAGCAGCCGGCGACCAAGGGCCAGGGCGCCGACCCCGCGGGCCCCGCGGGCGGGGAACCTCGCGGCGTGGCGATCTCGCTCCCCGACGAGTCGCTCTCGATCATGGTCAACGAAGAAGACCATCTGCGCCTGCAGGTCCTTCGATCGGGCCTGGAACTCACGCCCGCGTTCGAGCACATCAACAAGATCGACGACCTGATCGAGGGCGATTGTCCCAAGTCCGGCTCATCGCTCGCCTACGCCTACTCGCCCCGGTTCGGGTTCGTGACGGCGTGCCCGACCAACGTCGGCACGGGGATCCGCGTCTCCGTCATGGTTCACCTTCCGGCGCTCAAGATGGCCGGCGAGATGGACCGCATCCGCCGCGCCACCAAGGACCTTGCGCTCGCGGTGCGCGGCTACTACGGCGAGGGCTCCGAGGCCGCCGGCGAGTTTTTTCAGATCTCCAACCAGACCACGCTTGGCAAGTCCGAGCCTGAGATTCTCGATCAGTTCGAGCGCAAGATCATCCCGGACCTCATCAAGGCCGAGCGTCTGGCGCGCAAGCACCTGATCGAGAAGCGTCGTCGCCTTCTCGAGGACAAGGTGTGCCGTTCGCTCGGCACGCTCCGCCACGCCCGCCTCCTCACGCCCGAGGAAGCCCTCACGCTTCTGAGCGATGTCCGCCTCGGGATCATGACCGGCATCATCGCCGACATCACCGAGCAGGCCGTCAATCAGCTCCTCCTGCTGACCCAGCCCGCCCACCTGCAGCGCGTCCTCGGTCGAGACCTGGACCAGGGCCAGCGCCGGGAAGCCAGGGCCGACCTCGTGCGGGAAATGCTCAAATGACCCGGTGATTCCGCGCGAGGCGCGATACGCTGCACCGATGTCCTCGTCCGGGGAGAAGTTCACCTGGCCGCCCCGGCCCGTCGCGCGTGAAGCCGAGAAGTCGGCGTCGGTCGTTCGCACGTTCCCGGCACCCGGCCGTGCGGCGGCCGGCGGTCGAGCGATCAAGCCGTCCGTCTGGGCCTCCATGGAGCGGGTTTTTCTCGACATCACGGCCCGCCCGCTCCGTGACCGTGCGGCCGAGGCTGGGTGGGCGCCGGACGATCCGAGCGAGTACTGCGCCCGTTGCGGCCGAACGTTGCACGCAAAGGCGGCGCTGCCCGAGGGCTGCGACACCTGCCGGGGGATGCGGCTCGCGTGGTCGCGCATCGTTCGACTCGGCGAATACGCGGGTCCGCTGCGGACCTGGATCCATGAAGTCAAGTACACGCGCTGGCGTCGGCTCGGACACGACCTCGGTGAGATGCTCGGGCAGGCCCTGCTCGCACGCTGGATCGAGCACGGACGTCTCTCCCCCGAACCAGTCATCGTGCCCGTCCCTGACGCCAGCCTGCGCCGGCTCCTTCGCGGGATAGACCACGCCATGGTCATCGCCCGTGGCGTCCAGGCGGCCACCGGCTGGGGGTTGGTGCAGCCGCTGCATCGCCGGTTTGGCTCGTCGCAGGTCTCGGTTGCCCCCAGTGAGCGAGCGACAAACGTCGCCAGATCGTTTGGTATAAGGAAGGATTCGGATATCGACCAGTTCTGCGGGGGTACCGTGGTGCTGGTTGACGATGTGCTCACGACCGGCGCGACGCTGCGGACATGCGCCAAACTGATTGCAAGTGCTTGTCGTAAAGGGGGTAAGGACGACGTTCCCGACGTTTGGGCCGCGATCCTGGCTCGAACCGGGGAAGCGAAACCCACCCGATGAGACCCGAAGTGCCGGGGGACGACCTCCCTGATTCGGGGAATTTCGACCAAATCCGTGGGTAAACTGCGGAAACTTCCAGAAGGTTTGATCTTGATCTTGACTGGCAGGGGTGGGGGGCTAAACTCTCCCCCGCCTCTGACGGAAACGGCAGTGGCCGGATGCGGTGTCGAGCGGTGGTGAACACCGGATGCTGCATCCAACATCCTTGAAAAGTGAAGACAGTTGGGTGGTCCGCGAGAATGTGCGGCCGGACAGCGGCGGTTCAAGCCGTGCCTGTGACAGGGCAGTCCGTGCCGATCCAAGTCCCGATCGTGTCACAGCGATCGGTGCTGATATTCTCTCGAACCACAACCCTCGCCCGTCGGTTTCGCTTCAGAGACCGATGGGTAGAATTGATGAGTTCAGCAAACAATCCGTCGGCTTAGCCGCCGACGGACGCTCGCGTGCGGCCCTCGGGCTTCGCGCGGGTGATGACCCTCCGGACGCCGCAAGGCGGACGGGGTAAACAGGTCAACCCTTCAAGTTTGACATTCAACCGCGCAAGCGGGAGATAACGAACAACAATTGAAGAGTTTGATTCTGGCTCAGATTGAACGCTGGCGGCATGGCTAAAACATGCAAGTCGAACGAACCCGCAAGGGTTAGTGGCGGAAGGGTGAGTAAAAGTATCGAATGTACCCCGAGGTGGGGGATAGGCATGGGAAACTGTGCGTAATACCCCATGATCTCGAAAGAGCAAAGTTCCGGCGCCTTGGGAGCAGCGATATACCTATCAGGTAGTTGGCGGGGTAAAGGCCCACCAAGCCGAAGACGGGTAGCCGGTGTGAGAGCACGGCCGGCCACATCGGGACTGAGACACTGCCCGGACTCCTACGGGAGGCTGCAGTAACGAATATTCCGCAATGCGCGAAAGCGTGACGGAGCAATGCCGCGTGCAGGATGAAGCGGTTTCGCCGTGTAAACTGCTGTCAGGGGCTACTAACTATGAAGAGCCCCAGAGGAAGGACCGGCTAATCTCGTGCCAGCAGCCGCGGTAATACGAGAGGTCCTAGCGTTAATCGGAATCACTGGGCTTAAAGGGTGCGTAGGCGGGCCTGTAAGTGCCTTGTGAAATCCCATGGCTCAACCATGGAATTGCAGGGCATACTGCGGGTCTTGAGGAATCTAGAGGCCGGTGGAACGATAGGTGGAGCGGTGGAATGCGTAGATATCTATCGGAACGCCAAAGGTGAAGACAACCGGCTGGGGATTTCCTGACGCTGAGGCACGAAAGCGTGGGGATCAAACAGGATTAGATACCCTGGTAGTCCACGCCCTAAACGATGCACACTAGACCGGTGCGGCTCTGACGTCGTATTGGTCGTAGAGAAATTGCTAAGTGTGCCGCCTGGGGAGTACGGTCGCAAGGCTAAAACTCAAAGAAATTGACGGGGGCTCACACAAGCGGTGGAGCATGTTGCTTAATTCGAAGCAACGCGAAGAACCTTACCCGGGTTTGACATGCATGGATTAGTCTCTGGAAACAGGGATGACAGTCGCAAGACCGGAACATGCACAGGTGCTGCATGGCTGTCGTCAGCTCGTGCTGTGAAGTGTTTGGTTAAGTCCATTAACGAGCGCAACCCTTGTCGCTAGTTGCTAACGAGTAATGTCGAGGACTCTAGCGAGACTGCCGGCGTCACGCCGGAGGAAGGGGGGGATGACGTCAAGTCCTCATGGCCCTTACATCCGGGGTTGCAAACGTGCTACAATGGTGCGTACAGAGCGACGCAAGGCCGCAAGGCGGAGCAAATCGCAAAAAACGCACCCCAGTTCGGATTGAAGGCTGCAACCCGCCTTCATGAAGTCGGAATCGCTAGTAATCGGAGATCAGCTACGCTCCGGTGAATACGTTCCTGAGCCTTGTACACACCGCCCGTCAAGTCATGGGAGCCGGGAGTGCCCGAAGTCACCTCGTTTCAGGGGTGCCTACGGCAAGTTCGGTGACTGGGACTAAGTCGTAACAAGGTAGCCGTAGGAGAACCTGCGGCTGGATCACCTCCTTTCTAAGGGATTCCTTAGATCCGCATGCAGAGCGATCTGCCGCGGAATCATCAGCGCAACCTCGCCCGCCGGCAGCCAGGCCGCCCTCAAAAGCAGCCCGGCCAAGGCGGATACCGGCACGGCAACGTGCCGCCAAAGGCGTCTACATACCCAACTGTTTGCAATTACACAACCCCTGGTGCTCGCACCAGGGGTTGTTCGTTTTTCTCGATCCTCTTCACCACCGAGCCACGGAAATCACGGAGTGGGCACAAAGCGAAAAAGGGTTGGGATCAGGCATCAGGCACCTGGCACTGGGCATTAGGGGAAGGCGTCAGGCACTGGGGAAGGCATCGAGGCGTCGAGGAGTCGAGGCGTTTTGGCCGCGAAGAGGCTCAGAAATCGCAAAAAAGGGCGGGAATCGGGACGGGGTGAGGTGTGGGCCAGGCGGGCCGAGGTTCTTCACCACGGAGCCACGGAGATCCACGGAGTGGGCACAAAGCGAAAAAGGGTTGGGATCAGGCATCAGGCACTTGGCACCAGGCATTAGGGGAAGGCGTCAGGCACTGGGGAAGGCACCGAGGCATCGAGGGGTCGAGGCGTCTTGGCCGCGAAAAGGCTCAGAAAGCGCACAAAAGGGCGGGAATCGGGACGGGGTGAGTTGTGGGCCAGGCAGACCGAGGTTCTGCACCACGGAACCACGGAGATCACGGAGTGGACACAACGCAAAGAGGGTTGGGATCAGGCATCAGGCACTTGGCACTAGGCATTAGGGGAAGGCGTCAGGCACTGGAGAAGGCACAGAGGCATCGAGGGGTCGAGGCGTTTTGGCCGCGAAGAGGCTCAGAAAGCGCAAAAAAGGGCGGGAATCGGTCTTTCGGAAAGGCGCGAAGGGCACGGAGATTCAAGGCTGAGGTTGCTACTCGATCTCAAACACCTGCATCACTTCGTCGCCGTAGTGGTTGATTACCTTTATGGCAATTCTGCCTGTGCTTGGCTTGTCAAACGGGCGGCTTACGGTTGAGTAGAGTTCGCTCCATGCATCCTCATCCACTTCGGCCCTGAGGGCTCGTTGAAGACGCTTGTACGGCTCGTCGGCTCCGGTGAAATACGCGTGACGGACAAAGAACGACTCGCCGTTGTAGTTGGTATCGATGAACCAGCAGGCGATGTCGTCGGTCGAGGATGAGCGGATGGCGCCGGTGGTCGGGTCATACACATCGAGCCCCCGGATTTCGACGGTGACTGTGCCGTCTTTCGCCTTTTTGATGTCGATATCCGGCTCGCCGAAGACCATGAAGAGGTTGCCGGCGCCGGTCTTCTTTAGGAGTTCATCGCCCATCGCCAGGTCGGGGTTCATCCGCGCAGGCAGCACGATGAGATCGCCGTAGCGCTTCGCTTCTTCGGTGACGGACGGATCGAAGGCGAAGCCGCAGATGAGCAGCACATCGAATCCGACGCCCTTGACCGCTTCCTTGGCGGCTTCCTTGATGAGTTGCGAGCCGACGGTGCCGTGCTCGGGTCCGATGCAGATGGCGACTCGCTTTTCAGAACCGTCCTTCTCGGCGAACGTGCCTTGGGCATGCAGCCAAGGATTGGCCATGACTTCGAGCGAGTCGAACTTGAGGCGCTCGCCCTTCTTCGTATTCTCGACACCGGCTTTGCGGAGGTTGTCGAGAATCATGTTGGTGAATGAACTGCCAGCGAGCATCTGAATGCCAATGCCGGTCTGCGGATCTGGCTGCGCCAGCGCCTTCTTCTCTTCAACGCTGATCGTCCGATGTGGCGAGAGGGATTCCACGGTGAACGGGCCGGTGACGCGCACGACCCTGCTGTCTTCGTACGGCTGATCGAAGAGCGTCTCCGTTTCCGCGTGCTTCGCGATCGCGGCGTCGATTGCTTCGCGGCTCATGCCGTCCTTGATGTCCGGATTGTTGGCGATGGATTTGAGTGTGACATGCGGCACGCGTTTGTAGACAAAACCCCGGCGGACGTTGTGGGCAGTTCGACCCTCTGGCCTGGTTGCGGGCGGCGTGTCGCGGAGGTACTGCTTGATCTCATCATCTGCCATGGCCGTTGTGGGCAGGTTCGGATAGTCATCGGCGAGGTGGTAGTAGGGGAACTTCGCCGCCATTAGTCGGGTCCGGGCGAGTGCGAGGGCGACGCGGGAGGTGTCGCAGGTGATCCAGCGCCGGCCCCACTGCTCGGCGACATACGCCGTTGTCCCGCTGCCGCAGGTCGGATCGAGGACGAGATCGCCGGGGTCGGTGGTCATGAGGAGGCAACGCTCAATGATCTTGGTAGACGTTTCAACAACGTATCTCTTATCTGATGCAAAGCCCGCGACGACTGTATCCGTCCACATGTTTGACCTACCGACCACTGGAAAGTCATCGAAAAACCGAACGTAGTACAACCCTCCATGCGTAGCTTCCAAGCGGTCTGCGTGTTTGAGCTTCTCCATACCTGGTTCGCCAGTCTTCCAATAACCGCGATTCGGTCTGTAGGTACGGCCGTTGAATTCGATAGGGAAGTCGCCAGGAGGACGCTGGCTGGTAAGGTTATCAATGCGATAAATTTTCGCACCTTTAGGAAGGCTGGATGGATCCAGCTTCTCGTGAGTACTCAGCTTCCGCGTCTTGCCATTCGGCAACAACACACGACCGTACGCGCTGCCGACGAAAGTCTCGGCCTTCATTGAATACAGATCGCGGTACTTGACATTGATCTTGCCCTGCTCTCTCTTCTTCTTCGCATACCACAAAATGTAATCCGCAACCCCCGGAAGTAACTCAGTCGTCGCACTGCTCGTCTTGGTACAGCTAATCAGTGCGCAGAAGTTCTCGCTCCCAAACACTTCATCCATGACGCAGCGGACGAGATGGACGTTTTCATCGCCGATCTGCACGAAGATGGAGCCGGTTTCGGTGAGGAGTTCCTGCGCGACTCTCAGCCTGTCCCGCAGATATGCGAGATACGAGTGGATGCCGAGTTTCCAGGTGTCGCGAAAGGCGCGGACCTGCTCGGGCTGGCGCGAGGCGTCCTCGGCCTTGCCATCCTTGACATCGCGCTTGCGGGTGGAGACCTGCCAGTTGCTGCCAAACCTGATGCCGTAGGGCGGATCGAGGTAGATCGTCTGGACTTTGCCCTTGAGGCCTTCTTTTTCAGCGAGGGAAGTCATGACCAGCAGCGAATCGCCGAGGATCATGCGGTTGGACCAGTGGGCTTGGTTCTCGTCTTTCTGTGAGTAGAAATCGACGCGATCGGCGAAGTCTTCGGGGAGGCCGTTGAAGTCGGCATAAAGAGTGAGTTGCTGCGGCTCGTGTTTCGCCTTCTCGCGGCCGACGTGGGCGCGGAAGTCGTCGATGATGGCTTGGGGATGGATCTTTTCCTGAATGTAGATGGGCACGACCGGGACCTGCAGGTCCGCCGCGTCCTGCTCATCTTTGCCCCTCCAGACGAGTTGCGGATCAAGGGAAGGGTCGCGCGGGTAGAGCATCTTCGCGGGCGCCTGCTCGTCCTGCTTGACGAAATCGCGCAGTTCTTCGGTTGGGATGTTGACGCGCGTGTCGGAATGGCGCAGCGAATCCATCCGGGACTGGTTGGTGCGCTTCCTGCTGGTCGGGCGGGGAGTTGAGGAGCGCCTGCCTGCCTTTTTCTTTGTCTTCTTCTTGGCCATGAGTCAGGCGCTCACCTCTTGTGGATGGTTTTTCGGTTGATCGGCGATGGCTTTGCGAATCAGGTTGCCGGCATCCCAGGGATCGGAGATTTCGATGAAATCCCACCGCCCAAACCCGCCATGGTTGTTGACGGCGGGAATCCAAAGCGTCTTCGCAGTGGAGACTTTTGCAGCCTTGTCCTTTTTCTTTTCACCGGTGACTTCGATGATGAGGTTGAGCAGATCATCGCTGCCCCGCGCGTCGTCGATGCAGGCGATGAAGTCCGGGTGGTACTTGCGCTCTTCGCCGTTGATCATGTAGGGGATGGTGAAGCCGAGATTCTGGTTCTTGACGTAGCGAACGACCTCATCCATGTCTTCAAGCGTTTCGGCGAGTTTCTGCTCCCATGAATCGGTGTCGGCGACGACGTGGGAGATATGACACTTGTCTTCGCGCGTGGCGAGTACGGCCTTGGTCGTATCGAAGTCAACGTAGCGCGTGGTGCCGATGGTGTCGTAGGGGTGAAGAATTGGCTCCAGGGTTGGCAAGCGCGCGTCTGGGCTGGTGTGAGCGGAGACGATTGATTTGTAGATCAGATCCGATGCGTCGTGGGCGAACTCGAGAAGCAGAAGCAATTGCGGAAAAGCGTTGTCTTTGAGCGTGAGGCACTCGTTGATCCACCGCCGTGTGATCTGCAGGAGTTGCGGAAAGAGCCAGGCTTTGACCTCGCCGTCAAATCGATGAATTGCCGGGCGGTCGGTGCGATCCTGTCCGTCCTGGCGAAAGTACTTTTCGAGCGTGAGCTTCGCCAGCAGGAATGCGACTTCCTGGAGGCGCTTGCGCTTGAGATCGTCGAGTGTGTGAATGCTCGATTCGCCGACGATGGGGGCGTTTTCAGTCTTCGAGGGGACGTCATGCGTTGAGAGGGACAGATGCGCCTCGTCTGTAAAGTTCAGTCGGGTGTCGAGACGCTCATCGGGAAGGCGGTAGCGATAGCCCGCCACGCGCGGGAACGTGATCTCGCACTCGATGCGGCTCTCCAGAGCGCGAACGCGAGTGGGAATGGGGCCGGGTTTGGGGTCCTTTGTGGAGCCGCTGCATGGGATGAAGGAAAAGGGGACGCCGTAGACTTCGGCGTATTCGGCTTCAAAACGGCCGTGGCCGTCGGCGGCGTAACTCATGCGGCGCAGGGCGCGGCCGACGACCTGCTCGCAGAGGAGTTGGGTGCCGAAAGCGCGAACGCCAAGGACGTGCGTAACGGTGTTGGCATCCCAGCCTTCGGTGAGCATGGAAACGGAGACGACGCATTTGACGTGTTCGCCGAGTTTGCCTGCTTTGCCGACCGTATTCATGACTTCGCGGAGGAGGTCTTCTTCGCTTACGGAGTCTGCATCCCGACCCGGGTAGCGCACTTGGTATTCCTGCTTGAACTCTTCGATTTCGCGCGCTGCGATTTTCTTGAATTCGGGACTCATCCCCTCGCCGGATTCGAGTTGACGACTGTCGACGAGAATGGTGTTGGGGCGGGCGTGCCAGCCTCCACGGCCATCGTCATTGCGGAAGATGTCGAGGTGGCCGGCCTGTGCCACGGTTGTGCCGTTCTTCAGAGGTTTGTCCCAGCCAGCGATCCATTCAAAGACGAGTTTGGAGACGTTTGTGTTGTTGCAGACGACTATGAACACGGGTGGTGTGATGCCTTTGGCGCGCGCCTCTTCGTTGTTTTCCCATAGGGCATAGTACTTCTTGTAGTTACCGTACAGTGAGTGCAATGCGCTTTCGAGTTCGACCGGAAGTTTGGGTTCGCCGGTTACTGGCTGGGTTCTGCGGCCCTTGTGAGGCAGGTGCTCGCGGATGCGCAGCCAGAGATCGCGATAGGTTGGCTGATCGCCAGTGCCGGAATCGTCGGAGACTGGCACGCGCGGAACCTTGACGATGCCGGACTCGATCGCGTCGATGAGTGAGAAATCGGAGACAACCCAGGGAAAGAGGGTGGCCTCGGGGTAGCCTGAGCCGCGCAGAAAGAAGGGCGTTGCGGAGAGGTCGTAGATGGCCTTAATGCCGATCTTGTCTTTGACGGCTGTGATGCCGGAAATCCAGACGCGAGCATCTTCCTCGCGTTGCTTGGATTCGTCGAGGTCATCGCCGGTGAGTTTGACCTCTTCGCCGTCGGGCTTGCGGCGATAGCAGTGATGTGCTTCGTCGTTGAGGACGATGATTTGCTTTTTGTTGCCCAGTTCGCGGCAGACGCGACGCACCATCCGCTCGGGCGATTCTTTGTTGATGCCGGTATCGTTCTGTCCGGCGAGTTGCTTGGTCAGGCGGGCGCCATCGGACCTCTCTCGAGGAAGGAAGGCGTGGAAGTTGGTAATGAGAATCTTGGCCTGCTCGATTCGCACGAGTTCCTCGCCTGTGACGATGTCGCGCAGGCGGTAGTAGTTCTGCGGATCGTTGGGCAGCAGGACGCGCAGGCGATCGCGAATGGTGATGCCGGGCGTGATGATGAGAAAGGTGTCGGAGAAGCGGGAGTCCTGCGGATTGGCGATCTTGTTGAGCGTGTGCCAAGCGATGATCATGGCCATCACGACAGTCTTGCCCGAGCCTGTGGCCATTTTGAGCGCGATGCGCGGCAGACCCGGATTTGACGAGTCGTTGGCGGCCTTCAGATCGTTCTCGATCCATGTGTCGCCGAATCGCTTAGCGGCTTCGGTGATGTAGATGGCGGTCTCAAGGGCTTCGATCTGGCAGAAGAAGAGCTTTCGCTCGCGATCGCGATTCGTCCAGTACTCCAGCAGCCGGCGCGTGGTTGCGGTGACGCCCTGGTAGCCGCCCTCTCGCCACTGTTTGATTCGCTTGCGGATGCTGTTGACGAGTTTGTTTTCCTCGATGCGGTCTTTCGTCCATTCGGTGTCGAAGGAAAGTTGTTTTTGACCTTTGCGACGCGGCTTGGCGATGGGGACGAAGTAGGAACTGGATCGGCGGCCGGGGTCGATTTCGTTGGTGATGCCGTCGTCGGTGAAGCGGAAATGCTGCTTCGGCTCTTCGAATGCGGAGTTGATGACCGGGTTTTCGATGACGACCTGTGCCATAGCCGGGCTGCCTCCTCGCTGGAGGGCAGTGTATGGCTTTTGGCTGGCTGGGGCGCGGCGAGTGGCGGGCTATCTGAAATGGCCCGCGCGTTTGCCTCGGGCTTCGCCGTAGCGGAGGTGGAGGCAGGTGCGGCAGAGGAGGGTGCGGGGTTGGAAGAGGGGGGTGTAGCGGGTGGCGATGGCGGCGTCGAGGGGGGTGGCCGGGGCATTGCGTGTGAGCGGGTGGGTGTTGAGCAGTGTGATGTATTCCTGGGCGAAGCCGGCGTCGCGGTATTCGTCCGCCGTGCACAGCGGGAGGAAGAGTTTGGTGACTTTGCGCTTGCAGCGCGGGCACTGGAGGAAGTGCTGGAGGCGGTAGCGCGGCTGCATGCAATTGAGGTAGGGATCGAAGCGCGGCGGCAGGGGGAAGAACCAGCGCTCGACGGCGATGGTCTGCGTCCAGTCGTCGGCGGGCAGGCCGAGGCGCTTGAGGCGTGTGGCGCCTTTATTAGGATTGGCGGCGGTGATGTAAGGCGCTTCGCGGTAGCGGCATTTCATGATGTTGGATTTGCGCGAGCGCAGGTCGCCGGCGAGCTGCTGGGGTTTGCGCTTTTCGTGGAGGTTGTTGAGGAAGCGGGCGTCGAGGGTGACGCGAGCGATGGCGATGCGGCAGGGTCTGGTGCCGCGCGGGCGTGGCGGGGCGGATGAGTCGGAGGGGGATGCGGGGGCGGGGGCGTTGGAGAGGCGCGTGTTGTAGCCGGGCAGGCGGTGGGGCGGGAAGTCGGCGTGGCGCCAGAGTTCGGAGGTGCGGAGTTCGATGCACGCCGAGCGGTCGGTGCGGCCGGCGCGGTTGTGCCAGGAGGGTTTGGTGTGGAGGGTGGCGAGTTGCGGCGGGGTGGGGCGGTAGTGGGGCATGGGGCAAGTGTGCGCCGCGGCGGCGCGGGGGGCTGAGTGAAATGGAAGTTGATGGCGTGAAGGGGCGCGCGGGCGAGGTTTTGTGCGGCGGCGTGCGCGCGGTGGGGCGCGGTGGGGCGCGCATGGGAGAAGTGGATCGCGATGTGTGCTTTGAGCGGCCGTTGAGGTTTTGTGCGGTGGTGTGCGCGCGGTGGTGCTTGCGTTGGAGAAGTGAATCGTGATGTTGATTTAAGTTCGAAGCGCGGGGTCGGCGAGGCGCCGGCTGGCAATGTGTGGAATCGAGAGTACATTTATTGGCCGTGGCGGGGTTCGGTCCGAACGCCTGCCGAAACCTTTTACGTGGAGGATTGAGCGATGAGTCGGCAGATGCTGTTGGCGGTCGTCGTCGTGGGGTTGCTTGCGGTGGCGGGGCAGGCGAGCGGGCAGGTGCTGTCGCAGTCGGGGCCGTGCCCTGGCACGAAGACGTTCAGCGTGACGGGCGGGGCGCCGTTCACGCGATTTGCTTTTATTCATGCGGCGAACACGGGATCGTGGACGATTCCCGGCGGGCTGGTGTGCTTCGGCACGACGACGGGTCTGGCGGCGCCGGTGACGCTGGCGGGATATGTGGCCGCCAACGGCTCGGGCAACGCGGCGGTGACGCAGTTCATCCCGGCGCCGGTGTGCGGCAACCGGTACCTGCAGGTGGTGGATACCATGACGTGCACGGTGTCGAACGTGATATTGATTAATTAGCCGGCGCGAATGGCGTGACTGAGTGCGGCGCGGCGGGCGCGCCGCTGAGTCAGACGCGGCGCGGCGAATGAGAGAGGGAACGTGCGGCGGTTCGGCGCGGCTTGCAGTTGCAGGCGGCGCCGGCCGCTGCTTTTTTCTGCCGGCGGTGCAGGCGGCGGCGCCGGCCGGTGGGCGTAGTATGCACTCGCCGCCTGGCCGGGTTCGCAAACGCGGCGGGAGCATGGGACGAGGAGCCCCCGCATGAACGAAGCTGTCGCGCCGCCGATTGTCGGAACGGTCAACGACGTGGTCGTCGAGGCGATCGAATGCGTGCGGTGCGGGCGGAGTCTGCTCGGATTGAAGGTTGGTGATTCGTGCCCCGATTGTCATGCGGCGGTGAGCGATGCGATCGGGCTACCCAGTGTCGATGATGCGTTCTGCATTCAGTGCGGCTATGCGCTGCGCGGGCTGCGCGAGGGCGGCGCGTGTCCGGAGTGCGGCACGCCGATCAGCAAGTCGCTGCGCGGCGACCTGCTGGGCTGCTGCTCGCTTGATTATGTTCGATCGCTGCGGCGGGGGGCATGGATGGTGCTGGCGTCGATCGCCGTGCAGTTCGTATTGCTGCTGGGCATTATATTGACGGCGGTGCTGGCTGGTGCGGCGCCGTTGGCCACACCGGCCGTTGATCTCGCGATGAGCATCGCCGGACTCGTGGTCGAATTCGGCTCGCTCTACGGCTGGTGGTTGCTCAGCGCGCTCGATCCGGCGTACAGCGGCCGCGATGACGGCGCAACGTCGCGCAAGGTGCTGCGCTGGGCGCTGGTGTTCGGCGCGATCTACGCCATGGGCGATTTCGTGGTGCAGATGTTGCCGGGCGCGACGCCGAATCAGGCGATGGGGTGGATCGAGGTCGCGACGGCGATGGCGGCGCTGGCAGTGATGGCGGTGCAGTTCTTTGCTTCGATGATCTATCTGCGCTGGATCGCGCGGCGCGTGCCTGATCGCACCGTGCACGAGCGGGCCAGACGCTTCATGTGGCTGGGGCCGCTGCTGATGACCGTGGGAATCCTCTGCGTGGGCATCGGGCCGATCATCGCGATCGTTATGTACTGGAACATGATCTACTGGCTCTATAAGGATCTGCGGCGCATTGAACATCAGATCGCCATCGAAGAGACAGCCGTGAACGCGGCAGTGGATGCAATATGAGGTGGCGCGGCAACCGCTCCAGCGTGCGCGGGCCGAGCCAGGAGTTTCGCCTGGTTGATCCGGAAACAGGCGAGCCCGTCATCCTCGTGCGCGAGCAGGTGATGAGCGGCCCGCCGCTTTGGATTCTCGCGGTCATCTTTATCTTTGCGACGGCGTGGTACACGTTCTGGTATGGCTTGGGAACGTGGACACTCATGCGGTGGGTGGGCTGGGAACTTGTCGCCGCGGCTGTGCCTGTGGCGCTGCTGGCGACGATTCGCATCGCGGCCCGCTTGCGCGAGAAGCAGGCGGTCGAGAACGGCTGGCCGAGCCCGGTGATGCGGCAGCGCCAAGAGGTGCTGCTGCTTCTCGTGCTGCTGTCGGTGGCGCTGGGCGGCTGGTCGGGATGGCTGCTCAACCAGATTCCCGCGGTCGCCGGCGTGGGCTTCGATGATGTCATTGTTATGGGCGTTGCGGCGATCTGGAGCGCCATCGGGATGCTGCGCAAGATTCCAAAGCAGCCGGCAACGAAGGTGGAGCAATAGTGCGCCGCTGTCTGCTCAGGAAGACAATCAACCGCAGAGAGCGCCAAGAGCGCAGAGAGTGGCGGCGCGGCAGGATCGGTCAAAGCCACACGCTGCATTCCTCGGCGCTCTCGGCGATCTTTGCGGTCAATACTGCGCTTAGACGGGCCTGAGCGCCAAAGGGCAGAGCTTCAACGCAAAGCGCACTACTTCTTCAGTGCCTCAAGCCGCTGGGCGGCCTCGCGGGCCAGGTCGGTGTCGGGGACGAGTGCGATGACCTGCTTGAGCTTCTCGCGCGCGAGGTCGGGGCGGCCGGCCTTGATGTAGTTGTCCACCATCGAGAGCAATTGCCGGGCCTGGTCGCGCACGCGGGCGGCGTCGAGCGCGGCCTTGTTGGCCGGGTCGGCGGCCCACTGCGCGGCCTTGAGCCGCGCCGTGCGGCCGGCAGCGGTCTGCGCGAAGCGATCGGCCACGGCCTCGAGCAGTTCGTAGCCCGCGACGGCGTCGGCATCGAACTTCTCCAGCGCCAGCACCAGCGCATCGGCCGCCTCGCGCTCGATCTTCTCCATTGCCTCCGCCTCGGCGGCGCGGCGCTCGGCCAGCGGCGCATCGAGCGCCTCGAGTCCTTTGTCGAACCACTCGGCGTCGGGCAGCGTGTGACCCATGTCCGGCACTTCGAGATACGTCGCGTGCGCGAAACGCTCCTTGACGAAGCCGTGCTCGTAGATCGTCGCCGTCTCGGTGCGGTTGAAGTCTTCGCTGCCGGTGAGCAGGACGTAGCGGTTGTCGCGCACCGCCCTGGCGAGAACGGGGCCCGGCGGCGGCTGGTAGCGCTCGATGTACACCTTGCCCGGCTGGTCGGGCACGGGCGTGCGGCGATAGAAGTCGCAGCCGACGATCATGAACGCGCCGGCAAACTCGTCGGCGTAGGCCACGCCAAGGCGGCTGGCGATGCGGCCCCCGCCCGACATGCCCGCGATGTAGAGGCGCAGCGGGTCGATGTTATATGTCTGCCGCATGTTATGTGCGGCGTCGAGGGCGAGGCCGAAGCGGTACCACCCGATTCGCTCGTTGCCGGCTCCGTTGGCGCCGACCCAGATGAAATCGCGCCGATCGAGCACGGGCAGCCATTGCGGCGGCGCGGCTGCGGATTCGCTCGGACTCGACCAGACGATGAGGCCGTACGCGCGGGCCGGGTCGTAATCCGACGGCACATACACCTCGAAGGATTCATCCTCGATGTCGTATTCGGGCGCCGGCTCGGTGGTGGCGTAGCGCATGCGGGCCTTGATGCGGCTGATGGCGCTGCCGGGGTGGCGCTGCGTGAAGGTGATGCGGTACGCGCCGGTGCGCGGCGGGAGGTCGAGCGTGCCAGGCGTCAGGTCGCCATCGTCGCCGGTCGGTGGCGGTTCGTCTCGCGGCAGGGGGCTCTGGGCCCGGGCGGCGGACATGATCACGGCGAGCAGCGCCATCGCAAGCAGGGCGATGAGACTGCGGACAAGGCGGCTGGTCGGGCGGGGCGACATCGTGGCCTCCGGTGCAAACCTGCGGCTGCGGCAATCGGGGACAATACGCGCGTGAAGCGCCTGCCGCACTGAGCCGGATGCGCATGCGGCGGCGGCGCGGCAGAATCATGGAAATCCGGGGCCACGTCGATGGGGCTGGGCGCAAACGGGTGGCGAACGCTTCACCACGGAGTCACGGAGAGCACGAAGAGGACACGAAGAGGAAGTTGAGCAGCGGTCCCGACCTACGCGTGCGCGCCGCATTCGGGGCAGGTGCCGGTGGTGTGACGGGCGGTAGGTCGGGACAAGGCTGTGCGCAGGCCCGGCGCTTGGCGGGTCGATGCGCGGCGCGTTCGTTTTGCAGCACCGCCGCGACTGCGCGAACGGGTGGCGAGCACTTCACCACGGAGTCACGGAGAGCACCGAGAGGACACGAAGAGGAAGTCGAGCAGCGATCCGGACCTACGCGTCCGCGCCGCATTCGGGGCAGGTGCCGGTGGTGGTGGCTCGGAGGTCGTAGTTGCAGGTGGGGCAGCGGCCGCGCCAGATTCGCACGCGCCGATGGACAAACGACGCCATCAGGAGCAAACCGAACCAGAACACGGCGTAGAACACTTGGCCAGCGAGAATTGGTCGGATGGGCAAGACGACATCACTTGAGGCGCCACGGCCGGACTTACTCACCGTGATCCCCGTATGCGGCATGAGGCTGCTGTCGTTGCGCGGACTGACGCCACTTCCGAACCCTGTCAGCGCGTATCCATGCGGTAGCTGAACGGCGTGCCACAGCATGCGGAACGGGAATCCGACCGATGAGAACTCCCACATCGCGTCGGGTGACGCCTCGTGCATCCGTTGTCCGCTCAGCGCTCTTCGCAGCCACAGTGGCGCGGTGCCGCTAACCGTACGTTCACGCCGCGCGAGCGAACCATCAGAATCGGCGGGGGACAGATACACTTCATGGAACGACTTTGTGGTGGAAGCGAAGACCTCGGCAAAACAGCTTTTGTTATCGTCCACTGGCGCGAAACTGATTCTCGATCGAGTGCCAGCGAATGGAGAATCGCAAGACGTTGCGGCCCAGATGGACCAGAGAACGTTTGTGAGCAGCAGAAGGCTCAGCGTCCACAGCATTGTGGACGAGATTCGCCGGCGCAGCAATGACGGGAGCGAAGCGGTCATCGCGTGATCCTACGTCGCGGCGCGCGGCGTGATCGCCGCGCCGCATTCGGGGCAGACGCCGGTGGTGGTGGCTCGGAGGTCGTAGTTGCAGGTGGGGCAGTGGCGGGTCTGTTGACGGATAGCCCGCACCGTAGAGAGAACATGCCGCCGTGCGAGCGTGAGCACCGCAAACGCAACCGCAACGTAGAGTGCCTGCAGTGAGAACCACCCAATCATGTCCGTCCAGAGGATTGTGGGCTTGTCACTTGCGAGATCGGCGGTCGGGAAACTCCCCGCACGGGCTTCCAGTGTGTATCCCCGACCTCCCGGTTGCCATTTGATTGGCAGTCCGCGCGAGCCGGCCCACACCCCGCTGACGGAGCTTTCTTCATGGGTGTCTGCGTCGATGTACCATACGCGCTGTGACGATTCATCGTAGCCGACCACTTTGTGGACAGGTCCGATTGGAGCATCCAGCGCCAGGTTCCTCTGACCCGGCCGATACACCAGATAAAACGATGCTTTATGATGCTGGTACCAGTTGTGCCCGGGCGGACCTGCATACAGGTCGAGCTTCAGCCAGTATGAATCCTGTGTATCAGCATCGAACCGACGGCCGGACGTTGTGACCGAGTATCCGTCGAGCGGATTCTTCAATAGCCATGCGCATTCGGGGAAGACCAGATAGACAAAGAGGGCGAGTGCGACCAACGCCCACGCCCAAAGTGGCGCGAGCGCCCAAGCCGTACATCGGTAGATGGGCGAGATCTTGGGGCTGCGTCGTTGCCAGTGCGTGTGCATCTGTACCAGTGTACGAGCCTCCTCGCTTCGACAACATCATGCAACCGACGACAGCGAATAAATGACCGCGCCGCATTCCGGGCAGACGCCGGTGGTGGTGGCTCGGAGGTCGTAGTTGCAGGCGGGGCAGTGGCCGCGTCGGACGCGAAGGCGTTGACGACTCAGCCGGACCAGGGTGGCCAGCGCGAGCAGGACCGCGGCGTAGATGAGAGTGTTGACGATCGCGCCTGGCCAGTAGATAGCCAGCGGAAGGGCGCGTGATATTCGATTGCCGTTGCCCGCGTGCGGAACGACGATCCCGTCGCGAACTTGAAGAGGTCCACCGCCGAGCGACTCACCTGCAAAGTACGAGGCGCTCCGCATCGGCCATCCAGAAGCGACCTCGACACACCATCCCCACGAGGATGCATTCGGATAGTAATCAAAGTTCGGGTCGGTGGAGATGTGAGTGAACCTCGACCACGCGGGAGGCATGGATCTGGTTGAGACGAGATCTTCATCACTTCGCCACTCAGCCGAGCTCCAGTCCGGCCTCGAATCGTCTACGGAATCGGCAGGATCAGAGCGTGAACGCCAGAAATCGGCTAAGAGCGAATCTCGGCCTGTTGAACGACCCCGGATGACAAGGACTCGCGAGTGCCGCACCGGCTCCCGTAGCTTCAGCACCCATGCGTCGGTAGTCGGATCCTGCGATGTCTGCAGGGAGAATCCGCACGCGACGAGATGCTGCAGCACCGCCCCGGACGCGAGGCAAATGGCGAGTCGCCTCGTCCTGCTGCGCAAAGGTGACGATGGCTGAGCGTGCGACATCGGTTGATCCTACGTCGCGGCGCGCGGTGTGATCGCCGCGCCGCATTCGGGGCAGACGCCGGTGGTGGTGGCTCGGAGGTCGTAGTTGCAGGTCGGGCAGCGGCCCCTTGCGGTTCGCCATCTTCTGCGCTGGAAGGTCGGCAGGGCGAACAGGAGCCACGTTGCCGTTGCATATAACATCGTGTTGAACGCAAAACCGGGCCAGATGGGGCGCAGTGGGAGCCACCGGAACTCGTCGGTCCGGTACCTTCCATCGGGCATGTTGAGCGGGATGATCGCGATGCGTTGCTCCGTCAGGATGATGCGCCGCCGATTCGCGTCGTATACGTATGCGCCGGGCATCGGTCGGCGCACCCCGCCCATGAGGCAAAGCATGGGCCATCCGCGCGCATCCGCGATGCTGTCCCAGTAGTGCCATTCCTGGCCCGTATTCGGAACGGCTTGAGTTCTGACATCGTGAACTTGGAGAACCGGCTGCGCCCAGGGCGAAAGAAGGTCTTCGGGCGTCCGGGGATTTGGTTCGGGCGGCATTCCGCTGGTTACGTACAGAGATGATACGGTGACACGCTCAGCTCCTGTGCGGCGCCATCGCACAATGACAATGCCCGGAAACCGATCAGAGGGAGGAACATCGACCTCTTCTCGCATGAGCAGGAAGTAGGAGTTGTCAATGTCTCGGTAGTAGTCTTCCTGAACCTCCGGAGGAAGCTCACCCATCGCACGACGAAAGTCGAGTCCGATTGCCAGTCCCCACGCGACGGCCAGGTTGATGATCACGCCGAGCAGCATGAAGATGCATGCTCGCGCGATGAGTCGGCGGTTGAGCCAGCGGGTTGGCATCGCTTGATCCTATGGCGTCTCGCGTGGCGTGATCGCCGCGCCGCATTCGGGGCAGACGCCGGTGGTGTTGCCGCGCAGATCGTAATTGCAGAAGGTGCAGCGGCCTCGTCGTGCGCGTTGATCGCGCCAGCCGCGACGAAGTACCCACCAGGACGTGCGGAGCAGCGCGACGACGGCGAACCAGAATGACCCGTAGATCAGTTGGCCGGTCCAGACGGGACGGAAGGGGAGAACGCTGGCAGCGGAGGCGACTTCCTGACCGCCGGGCTCGTTCAGGACAATGGCCGTCGAGCGGTCAGCCGCCTGACCGGATTGGTCTCGCTTCCACCTGCACCAGAGCAGCCTGACGGGCCAGCCTGTTGCCGTGAACATCTCGACTTCGAACTCGCCTGCGGCGAGCCGATGCGCATTGCGGAGCCGCTCGGGTTTGACCCAGCTTGGCGCTGCATCCGGCTGCGGCTCAAAGAACTGAGGCCATAGCTCGCGTTGTTCTGGCGTAGTGCGCTCCGGCCCGGTTACTGTGTCAAAGCGCGAGAGCCACGGATAATCCACCTTCGTCTTCCATGGAACGATGTAGGTGACGCTGTACTGGTCGTCTGCGGCGAGATATCCGAACGGATCGGATGGATACGTGATCAGAAACTCCCACCACTGCTCTTCGTAGGAGGTTGGAAAGTACTGCGAAAACCGCCACGACCAGTATGCATTCGTTACAAGCAGCAGCGGGAGTGACCAGATGAGGGTTGTCAGGATCGAGCGGCACCGGGATTGAGTTTGAGAGGGCTTCACATCACTTCGCCTTGTCGCCGCCCGCGTCTATTGCCGCGCCGCATTCGGGGCAGACGCCGGTGGTGTTGGCGTGGAGGTCATAGCCGCAGGTCTTGCAATGCGGACGGGTTCCGACCGGAGCGCTGTTTGGAAGCGAGAGCGCACAGACGACGCAGATCAGAATCGCCGCCAGCGCAGTGGCCACAACTGCGGCCGGAATGTGGTCAAGTGTGCCCGTCGGCTTCAGAAAGAGACCAGACAGGGCGGCCGACGCCAGGATCGGCATGAACGCACAGAACGTGGCGTGCAAAGGCGCCTTTCGCTGCAGGCAGAGTTTCACGAGTGGGTACAGCACCAGCGCGCACATGACTCCCAGGCCCATCGCTACAGCCGGGAGAATGACAAAGATGGCCAGCAACTCGCTGAGAGAGGATGAGCTGATCAAAGCGGACGCAAGCAGGCAGAGCAGTGCAGCGAGTGCGCCCGTCAGCATCGACTTCCAGAACAGGCTCATCTGCACCAATCGATTCAATGTCTTCTTCCATTTGCCCATCGTGGCAATCCGCAATCTGCGTGTTCGCACTCGAATCCAGGCCAGCGTGAACTGGCTTCGCGTCAACTCCTGAGTGTACCGCATTCGGGGCAGACGCCGGTGGCGGTGGCTCGGAGGTCGTAGTTGCAGTTGGGGCAGCGGCCGTGCTTGAGACGTCGCCTTGTGATGATCTTGCGCGGCGCGGCCAGCACGAGGATCCAAAGCACTCCGCCGTAAAGTGCTGAGTTGAACAGGAAGCCGCACCACAATGGTCGAAGCGGCAGGGAAGAGAGCAGGGAATCTTCAACGTCCAGCTCCGATTCAAGTCGCCAGAGTCCGACTGCATGAAGCTCGACACGGTCCTGGAATCGCCCAGGCCCATCGTCGTACGTGGTGATGCACCAAAGATGACCCCTCATGCTCTTGAGGGGCAGGCCAGCTCGAACTGAGCCGTAGAGAGTCTTGCCCCAATCGATCGAAGGGTCGGAATAGCGGAGTTGCACGTCAAACCCCGGCGCGAGAACTTCTCCGGAAAAACCGTACTTGCTCTTCCATTCAAGTGGTGCGTGATTCTGCCACCACGGTAACTCGGAGTGGATATCGTCGATCAAGCCAACTCTGCGACCGCCCGCGCCCGGATACACACACGCCCACGCGACGGCTACGTTGATGATCGCGCCGAGCAGGAGGAAGATGCTTGCTCTCGCGATGAGTCGGCGGTTGAGCCAGCGGGTTGGCATCGCTTGATCCTATGGCGCGGCGCGTGGCGTGTTCGCCGCGCCACATTCGGGGCAGACGCCGGTGGTGGTGGCTCGGAGGTCGTAGTTGCAGGCGGGGCAGTGGCCGCGCCGGCGGCGGAGGTGACGGCGCGCGAATGGAACCACAGTGAACGGAACGAGCAGGGCGGCAGCGTAAATGAGTGTGTTGGCGATGGCGCCGGGCCAGATGATGCGGAGCGGGATGGCACGAGGGGTTTTGCCAGGATCATGGAGTGCATTGCCAATGAATATCCCTTCGCGCACGGTGCATGCCCCCGACATGATTGAGCGAACTGAGAAGTAGGAGGCGCTCTGCATCGGCCAGCCGGATGCCACCTCAAGACATGGGCCCCAGCCCGTTTGCGGATAGTAATCGAAACGCCGGTCGGTGCGGATCGAGGCGATGCGGGACCACACAGGTGGCGGGTTTTGAGTAACCATGAACGTGAACGGGTCGCCCATGACTGGCTCGCGTTGCCACCATCTCCCCCAGGACCAGTCGGGATGCTTTGGGTTTGCCGGCATGCCCCGCGATGAAAGGAAAGAGAACTGGCCCGAAAGCACAAAGCGACCAAGCGATGCGTAGCGCGTTACGGTAAGTGTGGCCAAGCCGCCGGAATGATCGACTCTCAGTTCCCAGCTTGTCCCGCGCCTGCCGGATGACGTGAACATGCCGAAGGCGGCCGCGACAGCGTACTGAAGTATGGCGCCGAGGAGGATGCAGAGGATGAGTCGTTTGAAGAGGCGGCGCAGCGCGGAGGATTGGCGCGGGCTGGGCATCGATCAATCCTACGTCGCGGCGCGTGGCGTGATCGCCGCGCCGCATTCGGGGCAGACGCTGGTGGTGGTGGCTCGGAGGTCGTAGTTGCAGGCGGGGCAGCGGCCGCGCCGGTGGCGGAGGTGACGGCGGGCTGCCGGGAGCAGTGCGAGGGGGATGAGCATGATCAGCGCGTACAGGATTGTGTTTATCAAAGCACCGTTCCAATGCACCTTGAGCGGGATGACGGACGGCGTGCGGTCTGAGTCAAATTGCGGGCTTTCAAGGGCGAAGCCATCATGCACGGCGAATGGATTGCGTTCATCTGACATGGTGAGAAAGCACGAGGCGCTGCGCGCCGGCCAGCCGCTCCCGATTTCGACGGCGAGCGTATAACTGGACACGCTGGGGTAGTGATCAACGGCCTCACCTGTGGTGATCTGACGGAATCGCGACCAAAGAGGAATCCCTGCAGGGGCCTCACTTCGTTCGAACTTCAACGATTCTGGATCGAGCCACCCCCCGTCTCCCCAGGCAACGAATGGGCTGTACGAGAAGAGGTTGCCAACCAGGATGTCTCGACCAAATGATTTGCTGGTGTCCACGATAAGGTAGTAGGTCGCCTCGTCGCCGCAGTGGAATTCTTCGCCCAGTCTGGATCTTCCCCATGAACGCGAGAAAGCGCAGAGCGCGACCGCGACCGCGAATTGAAGAATGGCGCTGAAGAGAAGGCAGATGACGACTCGTTTGATGAAGCGGCCGGGCGCGGAGGTTGGGCGCGGGCGGGGCATTGGGTGATGGTATCGTGCAGGGTCGGTGGGCGGGGTGGGGGACTCTGTCGCCCCTTCGGGGCTCGGGATTTGTTTGCCGGCGTTCCACGGGTTGCGCTGCGCACGCGAGAGCGCGTGCTGCGCTGCACCCGTGGCTACGTGATGGCGCCCCGCTGGGGCGAAGAGGAGAATCTTCGATCGTGCGATCGCGCGATGGTTCGGCGAAGGCTGGTGATAGGCGAAAGTGTCAGGTTGCACCTGACCTACATTCGGTTACTTCTCGACCGGCTGCTCGGCGGCGTACTTGAGTTCGTCGATGTCCTGGTCGAAGGCCTTGACGCATTTCTTAAGCATGATCGCGCTCAGTGGCGAGGCGAGTTTGGCAAAGAGAGTGAGCGGTTTCCAGGCGAGGTCCATCACGAGGTTGGTGCCGGTGCCATCGGGTTCGAAGCGGAAGCGCGTTTCCATCCAGCAGCCGCACGAGTTGCAGCCGACCTGGTAGGAGTGGGGCGGGTCGTAGGCGGTGACTTCGAGTTCTTCGGTGGCCTCGCGGCCGAACATGATGCGCGTCTCGCGGAAGCGCGTGCCCTTTTTCACTTCGCCGCCCGTGAGCATTTCGACGCTCTTGATCGCGGAGATGCGCCGGGGTGCGTTCTCGAAGTCGGCGGCGATGTCGAAGACGCGCTTGGGCGGCGCTGCGATGAACCTCGAGATTGAAACCTTGCCCATCGATTGATCCTCCGCGGCCGGGCCCGCTCCGGCGCCGGCCAGCTCGTTTGCAATGACGTCTCTTCGCTTGAAATCGGCTCCGCCGGATGGTGGACTTCAATCGCGGATGGCGGCGGCATGAGCGGCGAGCGTTTCGCCATTCGACGGCAGGCACGGTCAGTTTCGGGGCGGCTGCGGACGTGTGATCAAGATGCGTCCGGTGAGGTAGGCGCCTTCTTCTCCTGCCGGGCCGCTTGAATGCTGATCGAGTTCTTCGGCTGCCGGTTCGTCGGGTGCATCGCTGGGCTGGCCGGACTCGCTTTCTTCTTCATCGATGCAGATCACTCCACCGGTCATGCCGTACCCATTGCAGCCGGGTATGGTGAGCGAGACGCCGAGCAGGGCGAACATCGCTGCCACAGCGCGGCCGGCAGCGCGGCGCGCCCTGGCGCGGATGGCGGCGAGACCGACGGGGCAATCCTGAGTGAGAATCGTGCCGTCGGTGCGGCGGAAGAAGGTGGCGCAGACGCGATCGTCGTGGCGATGCTGCTGAAGGAACGCCTCGGCCTGGCCGCGGCTCATGGCCGAGAGGTTGTGCACGTGCAGGCTGCACTCGCCGCAGAAGCGCGTCGTGTCATCGCCTGTCATCGACTCCCACGGCACCGGGCACGGCGATGCAACTTTGATCTGATCGAGCAGAGCAAGGTGGATGTCGTCAGCCATGATCCGCTCCTGCAGGGGGCGTCGGGCGGGAAGACCTGGTCGGAGAAATGTAGCGGTGTCAGGACGGCGGACAAAAATAAGAACCCGGCCGGGGTTGGGCCGGCCGGGTTCGTGGGGTTGGAGCGGACGGGGTCGAGGGAGCGGATCAGTTGCGGAAGAGCAGGTCAAAGGCGAGGTCGCTGGTGCGCTGGTTGCACGGGTCGGTCAGCGGGCGGTAGGTGACGTAGTCGGGCGTCTGCAGGGCGCGGCAGCCGACGACGGGCTGATGGCCGGACCAGAGGAAGTCGTTGACGCCGGGCTGGGCGCTGAGGGCGTCGGCCTCGGAGATCTGGAGCCAGTAGCGCTTGCCGGCTTGGACGCCGAAGGCGGGCATGGGCGTGCGGAACTCGAAGACGCGCTGGTTGAGGCAGTCGATGCCCACGGGGCGGGTCTGGGGTACGAGACAGGTTTCGTAGAGCAGATCGCCGGGCTGGCAGTCCACGTCGCTGTAGATGGCGATGTAATAAGGATGGCCGATCTGGGCGCCGTTGAGCAGCACGCCCCACCATCGCATGCCCAGCAGGTCGCCGTCGCGGCGGGGGCGGAAGTCATCCATCGCAGCGAGGTCGCTCGGCCGCGGGGCGCCGCAGTCGAAGACGCGCGATTCAAACGCGGCGGAGGGTCGGGTCCAAGGCTGGCGGTAGGTGAAGGTGGCCTGCGGCTCGAGGGTCTGATCGTCGAGAGCGGAGCCGACGGCCGGGGGAGCCGTGTTGATGGCGGTGGTGAGGATCGACGCGGTAACGAGGGCCATGCTGAACATTGGTCTTCTCCTTGCTGCGCTTCGGCAACGGCCGGAGCGGTTGGTTTGGCCGGGCTTTGTCGGGACGCCCCGATGCACACGAGCGCCCGGCACCCAGAACTCGCCGGGCGCGGCCGAGGTGGACAATTCAAATTGGAGAATTGGCAGGCCGGGGGGCAAACGCGGTGGGAAGCGAGCGGCAGGACCCGGAGGCGGCGGAGGACGAAATCGGCGAAAGCCTGCTTTCAGCGGCCGGGCGGCTGCGCGAGTTCGTGTATAATCGTCGCGTCTGGCGCGGGCCCCCGATGGATATCGATGGGGATCAGTCCGAAGAGACCCCTCTGCGGATGCGTGCTGTGTGCGCTGCGCGCCACCCTTGCGGAGTTCTGTCAGCAGAGGAGAGAGTATGTCCCGACTTTTCACTGGTGCGGCTGCGGTTAGCGTGGGATGTGCGGCGTGCGTATTTGCGGTGGCGACGGTCAAGCCGCCCGTGGGGGTGGGTCGTTCGCCGACGCACCGGCCGCAGCAGTCGCCGGCGCCGGTGAGCCGGCCGCCTGATCTGCAGGTGGGCCCGGCGCAGTATCCCAGCGAGTTTCGTCGCATCGACGGCTGGTGGAACAACCCCGAGCACGGCGAGTGGGGCGCGGCCCGCACCACGCTGCTGCGCCTCATGGAGCCGGAGTACGGCGACGGCGCGGGCAACGTGCCCGGCGGGCAGGATCGACCCGGCCCGCGCGTGGTGAGCAACATTGTCAATTCCCAGCCCGGCGACATGCCCAACGACCTGGGTCTGACGGACTTCATCTGGCAGTGGGGCCAGTGGATCGACCACGACGTGGTTGAGACACCCATTGCCCAGCCCGCTGAGCGCTTCGACATTCCGGTGCCGCAGGGCGATCCGTGGTTTGATCCCCACGGGACGGGGCGGGAAGTGATTCCGCTGGACCGCTCGGGGTATCGCATGGTCGATGGCGTGCGGCAGCAGATCAATCACATCACGTCGTTCATCGACGGCTCACAGGTGTACGGTTCGGACAAGGCGCGGGCGCAGGAGCTGCGTACGCTCGACGGCACGGGCCGACTCAAGACCAGCGAAGGCAACTTCCTGCCCTACAACGTCAACGGGTTCCCCAACATTCCGGATCCGAACGATCCGACCATGTTCGTCGGCGGCGACATTCGCGTGAACGAGCAGAGCGCGCTGACGGCGATGCACACGCTGTTCGTGCGCGAGCACAACTACTGGGCCGATCGCATTCGTGCCGAGCGGCCGAACCTGAGCGGCGAGAAGATCTATCTGTATGCGCGGGCGATCGTGGGCGCGGAGATTCAGGCGATCACGTACAACGAGTTCCTGCCGGCGATCCTCGGGCCCAACGCGTTGCCGCCGTACGAGGGCTACCGGCCGGATGTGAATCCTTCGATTGCGAACGAATTTGCGACGGCGGGGTGGCGAATGGGTCACACGCTGCTCTCGCCGGTGCTGCTGCGGCTCGACGAGAACGGGCACGTGATTCCGGAGGGGAATCTGCCGCTTGAGGAAGCGTTCTTTCGGCCTGAACTGATCGTGGAACTGGGCATTGAGCCGCTGCTGCGCGGCCTGGTCGTGCGGCCGGCGCAGACGCTCGATCCGTACATCATCGATCCCGTGCGCAACATGCTCTTCGGGCCTCCGGGCGCCGGCGGGTTTGACCTGGTCTCGCTGAACATGCAGCGAGGCCGCGACCACGGCGTGGCGAGCTACAACCACGTGCGCCGCAGCTTGGGTCTGGCGGAAGTGCAGTTGTTCGAGGAGATCACCGACGACCCTGAGATCGTGCGGCGGCTGGAAGAGGCGTACGGCCACGTGGACCGGATCGACCCGTGGGTCGGCCTGCTCTCCGAGCCGCACGTCGAGGGCTCGATCTACGGCCAGTGCCTGTTCATGCTGATCACCGACCAGTTCACGCGGCTGCGCGATGGGGATCGTTTCTGGTACGAGTCGTACCTCGGCCCGCAGGCGGCGCGGTTCATCGAGACGCAGACGCTCGCGACGATCATTCGCCGCAACACGACCATCGACCGGGAGATCCAGGATGATGTGTTTCACCTGAGGCGGTAGGGGCGGGGCACGAATGATGCAGGACCCTCACCGGCGCGCAGTGCGCGCCGGTTTTTTCGTGCTGCAGGCAGCGGTCGATGCGCGTATTGGACCCGCAAGATTGTCGGGCGTGGCGTTGGCGGTGTGCGCGGCCGGTGATTATTGAACCTGCCGTCGTGGGCGGCGTTTGTCCGCGCGCGGGGCGCATTGGCTGTCAAGTTCATGTGGCATGTCTCCGAAGCAATGCGATACCGCTCGATGCGGCGTCGGTGCGGGCCCTGGCGTCAGGGCCGCGCGGGACGGTCGCGGCGGATGGAGGGTGAAGCGATGGAGATCGATTTCGAATCGGAATTCGGCGATGATCATTACCACGGCGGTTCGGGCATGGGCAAGTTCGTCATCGGCGGATGCGTGCTGCTGGCCGTGCTCGCGCTGGGCGGGTTTATCGGCAAGATGACTTCGTCGAGCAACGCAGCCGAGAGCAAGGCCCAGCCGTCGGGCGGTCTGCCGGCCATCTCGCTCCAGCAGCAGATGCAGCAGGCGGCGATCGAAGCGCTGCACACGCAGCAGCAGATGATGCTCGACGTCCGCCGGCAGATGGCCGAGGCCGAGCAGGGCTACTACGAGTACGAGGACCAGCGCCGCATGGTCGAGTTCGACGAGTACGGCGACGGCAACTATTGAGCGGCAAACCTACCGCGGCGCGGGGCGCTCGACTCCTTGCGCGAATGGACGAACCTGATGGCAACCCCGCCGCGATCGCGGCGGGGTTGCTGCGTTCGCGAAGCGGCCGGCTTCCCGACCACGGCTCGCGGTGGGCCCTGATGTCAAGGGCAAGGCGTCGGTCGTGCTCTACATCGCCGGCATTGGCCTGGCGTCTTTGAATCCATGGCTGGCGGTGGCGCTGTACGCGGCGTTGACGTGCACTATGCGATTGAATGTCAAGGTGTTGCGAGCAAATGGCGAATGCCCTGGCCGGCTGTGTAATACAGATTGAGTTGACGGGTGTTGTTCGGGGACTCCCGTCGGCTATGGTAGGAGCACCAGCAAAGGAAGGGTGCCATGACTGACCAGCGAGGTTGTCGCGCGGCGTGTGCTGAACTGCAAATCGCGTGGTTCGTCTGCACAATGGGCGTCTTACTCGCGGCGGCGCGTCCGGCCGAGGCTCAACGCGACTGGTACATCTCCGCTTCAAACGGCGGGGGGAAAGTCGGCACGGTTGAAAATCCCGCAAGCGATCTGGGGAACATCGTATCGCGCCTCTCTGCGGGTGATCGCGTGTTCATCGCCGGTGGCGAGTACCCGGGTCGCAGTTCGAGCGGCGTCGATGAAATCGGGGTTCCGGTGGAAATCTACGGCGGCTGGGACGAAGCGTTCACGACGCGTGACCCGTGGGGCGAACGCCCGACCATCTTCACAGGCGACAACAAGTCGTCGAATGCGAAGGCGCAATACCGCCTCATCATCGACGCCAGTCGATTCGAGTCAACCGAGCCGATGTCGCTCGTCGTTGACGGGATCATCTTCGACAATGCAGGGCGGAATCGGTACACAAACGACGGCGCGAAGATCGCACGGCGCGCCAATCCGGCGGATGGCGAGAACCAGTCGCCCGAGGCGGGTGGCCTGCGGATTCATTCCGGACGACACGCCAAGGTGACGATTCGGAATTGCCTCGTGATCAACACCGCGCCGACACAGGGCGCGTTCTCACTCTGGGGGCACGAGGGAGCGGTGTTCACCATTGAGAACAATGCCGCCATCAACAACACCGGCTTTGGCTTTGCACTGCACAGTATCTGGCATCCGCGCGATGGCAGGGGCATCCCCGTCTTCACGATGTCGCGCAATTCATCGCTCTTCACCGAAAAGCACGACGCCTACGGCACCATCGGCGGATCGGGTCTCCGCCTCGAGAGCGACACGGAAGTCGTGCTGAATTCGAACCTGTTTGCATTCAACGATGTGTACGCGATCGACAATGCGAGCCAGTCAAGAAAGGTGAGCATGTCAGGCAATCGATTTGGTCCAAGCCTCAAAGGCGACTACATGGAATTCGATACGACCATCGACGTCGATGCGATTGCGGATGAGTCTGAGCACGTCTACGACGCTCAAGACAATGAACGCGCCGACCCCGAGGTCAAAGAACTCGGCGACTGGGCCGATCGCTACCTTTCGAGAGTCGTCATCGACAGAAACGCTGAGGAGGGCCAAGAGGAGGCGCCCGACACGCCGAGCAATCGAATGCGCAGACTGCTTGGCCAGAACGCACTGGGTCACGACGTGAAGCTGGATTCGGACTGCTGGCTGCCGCGGCTCGGAGTGGAGGCCGCGCTGCGCGTGGCGCGGTCGAGGCTGGGACTGGAGAACTGCGGTTGCGCGGCGCCGGCGTCACCTGTCGACCCGAGGTAACCCGGCACTTTGCGAGCTAGATGTGGTCGATGGCGGCGCCCTTGAGCACGATGCGCACCACGCCGGAGAATCCCAGGTCGAGCGACTTGAGCACGGGGACGAACAGTTCGATGGCGCCGTCGCCCGTCACCTTAAAGTCAGGATTGATGGCCGAATCCCCCACGGGCGATTCACTCTTGAATGCACGGAGCAGTTCGCGCGTGGGGAGGCTCGAACTGTAATCCATGGAAGAAGCGGCCGCACTCTCGATCGAGACACGGAAGTTGAGTATGCCGACGCTATCGGGAATCGGTACGGGTTTCGACGGCCCGGCCAGGTCACTTTCCGAAGTAACGTCTGCAATGCTGATGTGTAGATCCGATCCCCGGAGATCGACGATCAGTTCACCCGGGCGGACGGGCTGACCCTGTGGATCATGCAGGGCTGGCTCCAGCGACACAGTGAAGGCATGTGGCTCGGACATGACGTCAATCACGTTGCCGTCATGGTTGGGAAGCACTGATGCCAAGACGGCGATCAGACCGCAGACGATGACGAGGGCGACGAAAGCGGCCAGCCAGTGTCGCTGTACTTGCTGCAGGATGGCGCGCGGACGCGAGGCGTGTTGGCGGGATGTTGGAACGGCAGCGTTGTCTCGCTCGTGGAGCGAAACCGGCTGCGGACCAGGTTCGATGCGCGGCAAAAGGACGCTCATGTCGCGGCCAACGTATGTTTCGGCGAGCGCGGACAGGTCGTGGGCGAGTTCATCGGCAGTGGGATAGCGACGGGTGACGTCACCATCGATGCAGCGCGCGATAACCGCAGCCAGCGGCGCGTCGACCTCGCGTTCCCAGCCGTACGCCAGCGGTCGATCAAGGTCTCCGATCGCCAGTTGATAGAGCAGCACCCCGAGCGAATAGACATCGCCCTGCGGCGTGAACCGGCGTTGTTTCGGATCGGCCGAAAGTGACTCGGGCGGCGCGTAGAGGCGCGTCCCGGTGCGACTCGATTCGTTTTCGGTCAGTTGCGTCTCGGTGAAGCCGGAGTTGGCGATGTGGTGCTGCCCGATCACGGCCGGATCGGTCAAGACCCCGATGCCGAAGTCAATGATCTTGGGATGAGGCGTGCCTTGATCGTCGACGGTGATGAGGATGTTCGTCGGCTTGAGGTCCTTGTGGAGCACGCCGGCGGAATGAGCCGCGGCCACGGCTTGCGCGGTGCGGGCCAGCAGATCCAGGCGCGTGGACAGAGGCACTGTCGCGATGCCGCCGCGTGCATCGGCCCACGCGCGCAGATCGCCTTCGGGCGAGTATTCGTATTCGATACTGAACGGCGGCTGATCGAGACTGACTTCGTAGAGTTGTGCGATGTCGGCGCGCTGGCCCAGGGTTTCGCGCAGCACGCGGAAGAGCGTGAGTTCGCGCCGAAGGCCGCGCAGCCGATCGGCGTTGAAGCAGAACTTGAAGACGCGAGGCAGGCCAGTCTGCTCGTGCTGTGCGAGCCAGACTTCGCCGAACCCGCCTTCGCCGATCTGTCGCTCGAGGCGCCACCGGTCTCGGCCGGGGATGGACAGACCTGCAGCGGGCCGCCAGTCGTACATGGCCTCCGTGCCCGGGGGGATAACGCGGCGCACCTTCTCACTGTCAGGTGGAGCCGCCAGCGGCGCTTCGCCGACGACGCCGACTTCGTACACTTCGAGCGGCTCTTCCGCGCCCTTGAAGAGATATGGGCCGTGCGCCATCCAGCGCAGTTGCGATGAATCACCTGCGCCGGCCGAGGGATCGCTGCGTATGAACTGGCGTGCATCATCGAATGCGCCGCGCGTGAGCAGGATCTGTCCCGGCTTCGCGAGCGACTCGATGCGTGCGGAGAGGTCGGCGGCGAGTCCGACTACTTTCTGCTTGCCGTAGATATCGGGGCCGAGGTCGGCGACCTCACCCATGTGAATGCCGATGCGCACAAGGAAACGGGAACGAGGGTCTTCTTCCGTTGACGATGCGTCAGGGTGGTCGAGATGCCCAATCGCGTGCTGGAAGCGCAGGGCGACGGAAACGGCCGCGCTCGAGGTCGGGAAGAGGATCATGAACCCGTCGCCGGTGTCCTTGAGGATCTCGGCGCCGGCGACGGCGCCGACCATCTCGCGCATCAACGAGTCGTGGGCGGAGGCGAGCGAAGAGTAGACGTTGAGACCAAGGCGGGACTTGAGAGTGGTCGAGTCGGCGATGTCGGTGAACATCAGGACGACGAGTCGCGATGCGCGCGCGTTGGAGCCGGATGAGCCGGTTCGAGCGCGATCTGAAGAGGATGCCTCACTCACCTGCAGTCACTCCGGATGCATCGGCGCGTACCACTCTAGACGGGGGATTTCGCGGCGGCGGGAGCCGAGTGGCCCCGAACATCGCCGCGGTTCGGTCGGATTGTTGGATCAGCCTCGGGCTCGGGTGGTGCTGTTTTGCAGTCTTGCGGATGGGGCCTATACTCCGGGCCGATCGCAAAGCGATCGCAGCCCGCCCAGGTGGCGAAATTGGCAGACGCGCCAGCTTGAGGTGCTGGTGGGAGTAAAATCCCTTGGAGGTTCGAGTCCTCTCCTGGGCATTGGATGGGCGGCCAAGGCCGCGATGATCGACTGCTGACCCCCGCGCAATGCGGGGGTTTTTGTTTGGCCGGGCCATCTTCGGTCGGGGCGTGCCTGCTATTGGCGACTGGTGGCGATTGCATCACGTGCGGAGGCGGCTCGCGCTGCGGCGGTGAAGTAGGCGCGAAGTTTGAACAGGAGCACGATGGTCCAGATCATGGCGATGATGTTGAGCAGTCCGCCGATGCATCCCCCGATGGCGCCCGCGCCCAGGCCGATCAGCATCGGGCCGGATGGGGTCTGGCCGGGCGCCGGCATGGGCTGTCCGGTGGCCAGGGACGTGGAGGCCATGACGCCCAGGCCGAGCATGGCCGCGAGGGTTCCGATCACCGTGAGCCAGAGAATGGTGCGCGCCCAGTTGGCGAGCGTTTCATCGACGACGCGTCGCGCCAGTTCGCGCAGGTGCAGGAGCAGCCCGACGCCGACGAGCGCCCCGAGTACCATGACGGGCAACTGAAGCAGCATGGCCAGCGCCTGGCCCTGCTGGGGATTGGTGAACGCCGTAAAAGCGCCCAGCCCGGCCGTGGCGAGTACCTGAGGAATGACCAGAAGCCGAGCCAGGTTGGCGCCGAAGCGCTGCTGGGCGGGGATGGGTGTGTCGGGATCGGGCGCGGTGATCCACCAGAGCGCCAGAGCCGTGAACACTCCCGAGACCACCGTCGTCGTCACAGTGACCAGCGCGATGACGGCCGCGTCTTTTATGGCGAAGCGAAGCGCTGCGGCGCCGACTCCCAGCGAAATCGCCAGAGCCAGCGCGATGACGTAGAGCACCAGTCCGTCTGCGACTTTCTTCGTCCAGCGCGGATCGCCGTAGCGGAGCAGATTCCCCTCCAGGCTCTGGCCGACGGGCACGTGGCACTCGGGGCAGGCGCCGGCCGGGTCGATGCCGCGCAGGTCGTAGCCACACGTCGAGCATCGCAGCGATTCGTCGAGCAGGCCGCGCTCATCGACGCGGCAGACGGCCCGCCCGAGGGTGGACAGGGCGATCGTCTCGCCGCAACCCGGGCACGCCGCGCCGGCGGACTGGCCGCGCAGCGAGTGGCCGCAGGCCGAGCAGGGCAATTCATCAATGATGCGACCCTCGCGATCGACGTGAAGTGTCTCGTAGGCCATGGTGGGGGGGGTGCTCCTTCGTTCGGCCTGCCGCGCGTTGGCAGGCGCTCATCGTAGTCGCAGCGCGTGTCGGCACGGAGAATTCACGCTGTCTCAGATCAGGAAAACGAACCCGTTTCTCCCGCCCGACCGTGCTCGCTAAAGTGAAGTCCAGACGACAATTGCCGATGCGAAGCATCGCCGGCGGCGCGAGGTGGCGGACCGGCACGGAGAAGTGACATGTCTGACACCGCGGCGCAGGCGACATGCCAATGGACGACGAATCGGGCGGGCGCGGCGCCGCCGGCGGCTGAGGCGCCGTCTCCGGTGGACGCCGTGGAAGCGCTTATCGGCGATACACCGCTGCTCGAGATCGAGTATCGCCTGGACGGCCGGCCCGGGCGGCTGTATGCGAAGTACGAAATCGAGAACATGACCGGCAGCATCAAGGACCGCATGGCGGCTCACATCATGCGCTGCGCCTACGCGACCGGCGAACTCAAGCCCGGGGACACCATCGTCGAAGCGTCGAGCGGCAACACGGGCATCTCCTTTGCAGCGCTGGGCACGGCGCTGGGCCATTGCGTGCGCATCTTCATGCCCAACTGGATGAGCCGCGAGCGCGTGCAACTGATCAGCAACTACGGAGCCGAGGTCGTGCCGGTGTCGCGCGAGCAGAACGGCTTCGCGGGCGCTGTGGAACTGGCCGAGCAGTACGCGAACGAGCATGCGGACTCGTTCCTGCCCCGGCAATTCGCCAACCCGGCGAACATCGAAGCGCACGAAGCGACCACGGGCCCGGAAATCGAGCGGCAACTGGCGATCTTCAACCGCCAGGCGGATGCGTTTGTCGCCGGCGTGGGCACGGGCGGCACCGTCATGGGCCTGGGGCGCTACCTCCGGCGTAAGGGGCGAAGCGTGCGCGTGCATCCGCTCGAACCGGCCAACTCGCCGACGCTGCGCACCGGCCGGCACCAGGGGCATCATCGCATCCAGGGAATCTCGGATGAGTTTGTGCCGGCCGTACTCGATCTGCCGTCGCTCGATGCGATCGTCGATGTGTGGGACGGCGACGCCATCATCATGGCGCAGATGCTCTGCCGCTGCCTCGGCCTGGCGGTCGGGATCTCCTCGGGCGCGAATGTGCTGGGCGCGATGAAACTCGCCGAGCAGTACGGCCCGGACGCGACGGTGGTAACGGTCATTCCCGACTCGAACAAGAAGTACCTTTCGACGGATCTGTGCCACGAGGAGCCGGCGGCGGAGCATTACCTGTCGCCGCGCGTCGAGTTGTGCCGCTTCCGCGCCGTGCGGTGAGGCGCCGCGCCGAGCCGGGCCCTTGCTGTGCCGGGCTCTACCATCGAAATGAACAGCAACACTTCAGCGAGGAGGCGCCATGAAGCGCGCGTTGATGACTGGATCGATTATGGCGATGGTCGCAGCTTTGTTTGCGGGCGAAGCGCTCGCACAACAGCCGGCAGAGACAGACGCCGCGGCGATTGAGCGCATCCGCGTCAGCGACGACGGCACGCACTTCGTCGGCGCCGAATCCGGCCAGCGCTTCATCGTCTGGGGCGTCAATTACGACCACGACAACGACTCGAACCTGCTCGAAGACTACTGGCACGACAGGTGGCCGGCGATCGAGCAGGATTTTGCCGAGATGAAGGATCTCGGCGTGAATGTCGCGCGCGTGCATCTGCAGTTCGAGAAGTTCATGGAAGCGCCCGATCGGCCCAACGAGGCGAATCTCAAGCGGCTGACCGATCTCGTGCGCCTGGCCGAGCGCACGGGGATCTATCTCGACGTGACCGGGCTGGCGTGCTATCTCGAAAAGCGCGTGCCGGAGTGGTACGCGAACATGGAGCCGCCGGCGCGGTGGAACGCGCAGGCCGTTTTCTGGGAAGCGGTGGCCAAAGCATGCGGCGGGAGCAGCGCGATCTTCTGCTACGACCTGATGAACGAACCCGTGCTGCCGGGCGAGGGCGAGGTGAAGGATGACTGGCTGCCGGGCGAGTTCGCGGGGATGAACTTCGTGCAGTATCTCACGCTCGATCTGAAGGGAAAGACGCGCCAGGAGGCTGCTGCGGCGTGGGTGAAGCAGATGTGCGATGCGATCCGCAAGGTGGATGACGATGCGATGATCACCGTGGGCGTGATTCCGTGGGCGCTGACGTTTAAAGGAGCAAAGCCGATCTTCTACGACGAGCAGGTCATGGGGCCGCTCGACTTTGCGGCTGTGCACTTCTATCCCGAGAAGGACAAGATCGACGAGGCGATCGCGGCGCTGAAGGTGTACGAGGTCGGCAAGCCGCTGATCGTCGAAGAGATGTTTCCGCTCTCATGCGGCATCGAGCAGATGGAAGAGTTCATCCGGCGCAGCGGTGACTTCTGCGACGGGTGGGTGAGCTTCTACTGGGGGCAGACGATTGAGCAGGCCAAGGCGCAGGGCGACATGAAAGGCGCGATCATGGCCGCGTGGCTGGAGCAGTTCAGGCGGCTGGGAGTGGAGATGAAAACCAAGAATTACCACGGAGCCACGGAGGACAAGGAGAAGCAGCACAAGGGAGACAATTGATTGTCAAGCCGTGACTCGAAGCCTCGGTGCAGGGACGGAATGCGCCTTAGGCCGAAGTGTGTTTTCGCTTGCCCACCGGCGGCATGTCGGCGAAGAGCGCGCCGCATTCGGGGCATCGGTCTGCCCGATGATCGCCGTCGAGCCCCCTGAGGTCGTACTGACACTTGATGCAGATCGGAAAGCCCATGCGGCGGAGTGCGGCGTTGGCATCGCGCTCCACCCGGCCGGCGAAAAGAACCGAAGCGATGAGCACCGGTGACATGACCACGAGCATGTAAAGCACGCCCAGGATCAGCGCCTGGTCCGGTCCATCCATCTTTGCCAGGCCCCAGTCGGTTGTGAGGTAGTCGCCTGCGATGAGAATGCCGGTCGAAAGCAATGCCGTGCCGACGATCCCCGCGCCCGATCGTGTGCGAATAAAACACATGCAGACCAAGAGTTCTTCGCGCAGCGTCAACTGGTAGTTTCCCACGCGCCGACCGTTGAGCCAGGCCCGCCAGTTCATTTGGTTGCCTCGACATCACGTTCGTGAGCGGAGTCGGCCGAGTTTGCTCTGCGGCGCATTCTCCCTGCAACCCGCATCGGCGCCGCGAAGAGCAGCCAGAGACCGGTGGTAAAGATGGCGGTGTTGATCGCAAAGCCGGGCCAGACGGGTCGGCTCGGCAGCGTTGGAGGGAGGTGGAGCCACTGCCACTGTGGCCCGACGCTCAGCCGGCCGGTGTCTTCGATCGGCTTCGGACCCAGCCGCGGAGACATGCCAAGGCGACTGGTGAGCGCGAGGCACGGCCAGCCGAAGAAGTCCTCGTAATAAGTCGAATGCTCGGCCCAGTTGACTTGTTCCAGCGGTTCGGCGCCTCGAAACACGGATGATCGCGGCAGCCGGCGGTCGAACGCTTCGGCCGATTCGGGTCTGGACACCACTGGCGCGGTGGAGAGCGAGTCGCCGGGGCCGAGTTGCATAATGCGCACGCGGCCGAACATGATCTGGAAAATCGCATCATGCCCGTTGTCGCGCCGGTACGCTTCGTGGCCCGGAAGATCGGTCGTGGGCATGATCGGGAACGGCCGGCACGCACACCACCACGCGACCGCGACGTTGATGATCGCGCCGAGCAGCAGAAGCGCCAAGATGGTGAAGGCGCGGCGGAGCATGAACAGGCAAGTCTAGCAATCATGCCGCGTGTGTCTGCACGTTGGCACACAGCACCCAAGGCGGGATGCTGTGCGGCGCCCCCGATTCGCCCCCCTCAGCGCACCGCGCGCCAGTCGCACAGTTCGGCTTCGACGCTCACGCGGCCGTTCCACTCGTTGAGTTTCGGCCGCACGATGGCGTCGATGATCATTCCCGAGGCCAGTTGCGGCGCCATCCAGCCCATGCTCCATCCGACCAGGCGCATCTGCGCGGAGCGGTCGCCGGCCATGAGCGACAGATGCCGCCCCTTGTCGCCCATCACGCGCGGGTGGCCCGTGAGGCGCAACTGCCGCACGAGCACCTGCGGCCGCGGGTTCGAGCGGCCGAAGGGCCCCAAATCCATCAGGGCCCGCGCGGCGGCGCGATCGATCTCGCGCAGCAGCGCTTCGCAGTCGAACGACTCCTGCCCGATCATGTCGGGCGCGGCGATGTTCAGGTTGGCGTGCTGCGTCAGCGCCTCGACGAATGCGTCATACGCTGCAGGCGACAGGGACAGCCCGGCGGCCAGGTCGTGTCCGCCGTGCGTGAGCAGGTGCTCGCCCACTGCCGCCAGCCCGGCGTGTATGGAATACCCCTCGATCGACCGCGCCGAGCCTTTGATCACATCATCGCACTTCTGCATAAGCACCACGGGCCGGTGGAAAAGTTCGACAAGTCGCGAGCAGACAATGCCCACCACGCCCGCGTGCCAATCCTCGTGGCAGAGGACGATGATGCGCCGCTCATCGCCGGTCATTCCCGCCGCCTCGGCCATCTCGCGCGCCTGCGCCAGGATGGCGCGCTCCGTCGCCTGCCGCTGTCGGTTCTGCTGTTCAAGCTGGCTGGCCAGGCGCATGGCCTCGGCCGGATCGTCGGTGGTAAACAGCCGCACCGCTTCGCGCGCGTGTCCCATGCGGCCGGCGGCGTTGAGGCGCGGCGCCAGACGAAAGCCCACCGCTTCGCAGTCGATGCGATCCGCATCATCCAGTCCTGCGGCGGTGATGAGCGCGTTGAGGCCGATGTTGCTCGTGTCGCGCATCATCCGCAGGCCGTATTTCGCGATGATGCGATTCTCATCGACGAGCGGCACGACGTCGGCGATGGTTCCCAGCGCCGCCAGCGCCAGGTGCTCGGTAAGCAATTGGCGCAGCGGCTCGCTCACGCGCTGCGAGCCGCACCACATGGTTGCGAGGCGCCACGCCAGTTTGAACGCGACTCCCGCGCCGCACAGATCGCCGAAGGGATACGCGCTGCCCGGCAGGCGCGGGTGCACGAGCGCCGCTGCGTCGGGCAGTTCGACCACGCCCGCGCTGGGCTGGTGGTGATCGGTGATGATGAGGTCGATGCCGAGTTCTCTTGCTCGGGCCGCTTCGCGCGTCGCGGTGATGCCGCAATCGACCGTGACGATCAGATCCGCGCCCTGGGCGGCGATCTGCTCGATCGCTTCGCAGTTGAGGCCGTAGCCCTCGTCGAGCCGGTGGGGCACGTAGGTGCGCACCTCGGCGGAGGGCGCGATGGCGCGAAAGGTGTGGTAGAGGATGGCGCTGGCGGTGATGCCATCGACGTCGTAGTCGCCGTAGATGACCACCGGCCCGCCGCGCGCCAGCGACTCGAGCACCCGAGCCGCCGCGGTCTCAACGCCCGGCAGCAGCGCTGCGTCGTGGAGCAGGCGCAGCGTCGGGTTGAGGAACGGCTCGAGCTGGTCGCCGCCGATGCCGCGCGCCGCCAGCACGCGCTCGACCAGCGGCCGGCGAAGGTCCGCTTCGGTCAGCACCGCCCGGGCCCTCCAGCGGCATCGCACGCCTTGCTCGATCGCCTGCATCGGGCAAGCCTAGGCAATCGCCTCGCGCCGACCAGCGCGATCGCAGCGCCGGCATCCGGTAAACTCCTTAGAGGCCGGTCTCTTCGCCTCCCCGCGCCGGCCGGCGCGGTTGTCCATTGCCGCACGCGCCACTACCATGACCTCCTGTCATACAGAGGGTTGGCCCGCGTGGAAATACTTCTCTCGATCGCCATCTTCCTGGCCTTCGGCTTTGGGTTCGTGCTCGTCAACATGCTGGTGGGCGCCGTGGTCCGCCCGAGCGCGCCCAATCCCGAGAAGGCGTCGATCTACGAGTGCGGCGAACCGACCGTCGGCTCCAGCTGGGTGCAGTTCGATCTGCGCTTTTACGTCGTCGCGCTGTTCTATCTCATCTTCGACGTCGAAGTGGCGCTCATCTGGCCGATCGCCGTCGTGTTTCGGCAGCATGCCGGCCCGGCGCTGGTCATCGCTGGCGTGTTCATGGCTCTCATTCTTATCGGTTATGTCTACGAGTGGTACTCGGGAAGCCTCGACTGGATCCGCTCCAGCGCCAATACCGCCAGGCCTGACCGCATCGGCGGCCTGACGGGCGCACGGCTGGGGACGGTCGCGGCGTCACCGGCCGAGGCCCGCCGCATGGCCCGGCGCGATCCGGAACTGCTCGAAGAGGAGCGAGCCGCCGCCGGGGCCGCCACCTGATCATTCACCGCGTCCATCCATCTGGCCCGGGGCCGAGGCGCGATCTCCACTACAGCACGCATCGCAAGCGAGGGTGTCCTGAATGTCGGCTCGGTATCGCTCGCTTCTGATCTTCGGAGCGCCAGGGGTCGGCAAGGGCACACAGGGCAAGCTGCTCGGCTGTATCCCCGGCTTCCTGCACCTCTCCACCGGCGAAGTCTTCCGCAGCCTCGACATGAACAGCGAGACCGGCCGCGTCTTTCGCGAGTTCTCCAGCCGCGGCGAACTCGTCCCCGACGAATTTACCATCCGCCTCTGGCGGGAACACATGCGCAAGATGATCGACGCGGGCCAGTATAATCCGCAGCGACAACTGCTCGTTCTCGACGGCATTCCGCGCAACGCTTCGCAGGCCGCCAGCATGGATGGCGACATCGAAGTCCTGCAGATTCTCCACCTCGTGGCCGGCGACGAGGATGTGCTGCTCAAGCGCATGCAGCGCCGCGCCGAGCAGCAGAACCGCCACGACGACGCCGACGAGGGCGTGATCCGCCACCGCTGGGCGGTCTACAACCGCGAGACCGTGCCCGTGCTCGAACACTACGGCCGCCATTGCTGCGTGCAGATCAACGCGATCGGCACGCCCGGCCGCGTGCTCATGCACATCTTGGAAGCCGCCGTCCCCGTGCACGAAGAGCACTTCAGCAACGCGCTGGAGGACTGACGGGGTCTGGAAGGTTGACGCTTCGTGGGTCGGATTCGTCGTGACTTCGGTGAAGTCAGGACTCTGCCTCGCCAAGTGCGCCTGGCGTTCACCAGAACTAACACCAGGCGAGGCGCCCAGGTTGGGCTCGACTCGCGCGTTACCCGCCGATCTGGCTCATGGCTCGGTTGCCGCGGGTGGAGTGCACCTCGGGGCGCAGGACGACGCAATCGGCGAAGAGCTGGATCATGCGGTCGAGGTCGGGTTTTGGCCGCAGCGCCGGCATGAGGCTTACCTCGCCGCCGTCGAACAGGCAGCTGCGCAGTTCGCCCACCGCGGTGACGCGCAGGCGGTTGCACGATTCGCAGAAGGGCTGGCTCATGGCGCTGATGAAGCCGACACGGCCGATGGCGCCGGCGAAGTTGTAGACCATCGCCGGGCCGACGCCGACTTCGCGGTGGCGCTCGACGGATTCGAGCGGGCCGACGCGCTCGGCAATGCGGGCTTTGATCTCCTCGTTGCCGATCGTTGCATGAGTCGGATCGACGCCGGTGAGGACCGAATCGCCCAGCGGCATGTACTCGATGAAGCGAATCGACCACGGGTACTGCGTGGCAAGCATGGCAAAGTCGGCCACTTCGTCGTCATTGATGCCGCGCATGACGACGACGTTGACTTTGAGCCGCGTGAAGCCGGCGTCGTGGGCCGCGCGCACGCCGCGCCAGAACTGGTCGAGGTCGCCGCCGTGCGTGATGGACTTGTACCGATCGGCGCGGAGCGAATCGCAACTGACGGTGAGGCGATCGACGCCGGCCAGGCGCAGCGGCTGGGCGAGGCGGTCGAGCATCAGGCCGTTGGTGGTCAGGGAGAGGTCGCCGATGCCCAGCCGCGCGAGGCGCTGGGCGATCTCGATGATGTCGGGCCGGATCGTCGGCTCGCCGCCCGTGAGTTTGACGTGGCGGATGCCCAGGCGCACGGCCGCGGCGACCACGGCCTCAATGTCGTCGGCGGTCAGCAGGTCCTTCTGCGGGGCCATCCACGACACGCCCTCGTCGGGCATGCAGTAGACGCAGCGCAGGTTGCACCGATCGGTCACGCTGACGCGCAGCAGGCGCACGGAAGAGAGGCTGCGCGGCCCCTGCGCAAAGTTGGGGCGTTGCGGCGAAGTGTCTAGAACAGGCAGCGAAATCACGGCCAATGGTAGGGAGGTGAGGCGGGAGACAGCGAGGGATCAGGCATCAAGGCAACAAGGCAGCGATGCATCAAGGGATCGCGGCATGTTTCGCCGTCCTTCGGGTCGTGAGCCTCAGGCGCAAACGACGATCCGGAGACTCTGCGCAGGGGAGCGCCGCGTGCCTGGCGCCGGCCTCCGTCAGTTGCGCAGGATCTCGGCGCGCTGGCACTCGTACTCCTCGTCGGTGAGGGCGCCGGCGTCATAGGCGGCTTTGAGGTCGATCAGCTCTTCGCCGCGCGTGGGCTTCTGAACGGTCTGCCGGCCGCCCACGAGCACGCACCCTGCAAGCAGCGCCAGTGTGATCGTGATGGCCGCGATTCGAATGATGGCCGACATGCTCTGGTCTCCTTCAGCTTCAGTCCGGATTCTCATGAAAGGCCCGGGATGAATCGAGGACGCGAAAGACGAAGTCGTATTCCCGCTCGACGGCCGGGCATCGATTCGGGTATCCTATTCCCGAGATGCCTGACACGACCCAAACCCGCCCGCCGCTGAGGTTGGATATGCCGGTGCAGTATCTGCCCGGCGTCGGGCCGCGCGTGGCGACGGTGTACAAGCGGCTGGGCGTGGTGACGGTGAGCGACCTGCTGCACCACTTCCCGCATCGTTACGAGTTTGAGCATTCCGAGCGGCCCATTGCCGAGATCGGCGCCGAGCAGGTGGTCACGGCGCGCGGCGAGGTCGGCGCCACGCGCGTGGCGGGCATGGGCCGCAAGGCTCGCTTCGAGGCGAACCTCGTCGACCCCACCGGCCGGTTGCATCTCACGTGGTTCAACAGTTCGTTCCTGCGCACGCGCATCCACCCGGGCATGACGCTGCGCATCCAGGGAAAGACCAAGAAGTACGGCAGTTACATGCAGGTCGTCAATCCCAAGTGGGAAGTCATCGACCCCGAAGCACCCGCGGGCGAGCGCAGCGAGCGCTACCGGCCCGTCTATCCCGCGAGCGAAGACCTGAGCAGCGAGCAGATCGATAAGACGATTCAGTCGATTCTCGACGAGGCGACGGCGCTCATTGACGATCATCTGCCCGAAGAGTACCGAAAGCAACGCAACATTCCCGACCTGGCCACGGCACTGCGGCTCGTGCATCGGCCGGATGGCGAGGATGACGTAAAGCGCGCGCGGCGGCGCCTGGCGCTGGATGAACTGCTGCTGCTGCAACTGGGCATCGCGCTCAAGCGCCGGCAGTTGCGCCAGCACAGCGATGCCGTGGCGATCAACACTGCCGACGCGGTCGATGAGCACATCATCGCGCGATTTCCATTCAGACTCACGAGCCATCAGCGCGGCGTGATCGAGGAGATCCGCAGGGATCTCGCGAGCACGACGCCAATGAACCGCCTGCTGCAGGGCGACGTCGGCTCGGGCAAGACGGTCGTGGCGCTCTACGCCATGCTCGCGGCGGTGGCATCGGGCGCGCAGGCGGCGCTCATGGCGCCGACGGAGATCCTCGCCGAGCAGCATTACTTCACGGTGACCGAGATGCTCGAAGGCAGCCGCGTGCGGATCGAGCTGCTCACCGGCACGCTCAGCGCTGCGGATCGCAAGTCCATTCTCGATCGATTGGCCCGCGGCGACATCGACCTGGTCATCGGCACGCACGCGCTGCTGAGCAAGCCGGTCGCGTTTCACCGCCTCGGCGTGCTGGTGATCGACGAGCAGCACCGCTTCGGCGTGCACCAGCGGGCGGAATTGCGCATTCGCACCGAGATGAACAGCGGCGTCGTGCCGCACACGCTGGTCATGACGGCGACGCCGATTCCTCGCACGCTGTCGCTGACGCTCTTTGGCGATCTGGATGTTTCGACGATCAAGGGCCTGCCGCCGGGCCGCAGCCCGATCGCGACGCGCGTGGTCGGGCCGGGCAAGTCGCGCGAGGTGTATGAGTACGTCGCCGGGCGCATTCGCGACAAGAGGGAGCAGGCGTACATCGTGCTGCCGGCGATAGACGAAGCGAGCGGCGGGGGGCTCAAGGACGTGCGCTCGCATCTCAAGCACCTCGAGGAAGGCTGGTTCGAGGGGCTGCGCCTCGCGCCGATCCACGGCCGGCTCAAGCGCGAGACGCGCGAGCGGATCATGCACCGCTTCCGGGCCGGGCAGATCGATGCGCTCGTGGCGACGACGGTGATCGAAGTCGGCGTCGATGTGCCGAATGCGTCGATCATGATCGTCGAGCATGCCGAGCGGTTTGGGTTGTCGCAACTGCACCAGTTGCGCGGCCGGGTGGGGCGCGGCTCGACCAAGTCACTGTGCGTCTTCATCGGAGAAGCGACCACGGAAGACGGCAAGGCGCGGCTCGACGCGATTGCTTCGACGGGCGACGGCTTCGAGATCGCCGAGAAAGACTTCGAGATTCGCGGCATGGGTGAGATTTTCGGGCCGCGCCAGTCGGGTTCGACATCGCTGCGCGTGGCGGACCTGCGCACCGATATGGCGCTGCTCAACATGGCCCGGCGCGATGCGCGGCAGTGGATCGAGGATGATCCGGGGCTGACAAAACCAGAGAACGCACTGCTGCGCCGGCGGCTGATGGAGCAGCACGGCGAGGGGCTGGGGATTGCGGATGTGGGGTAGGACGGGTACGCGCGGTCGCGGATCCAATGTTCAGTACGAAGACACGAAGACACGAAGGCACGAAGGCACGAAGGCATCAAGGCACCGAGGAACCAAGGTGTCGAGTCATGAACGACAGGCGCCTGCTGCTTCTGCTTCTTTTCGTTGTGACGTTGTGTCTTTGAGTCTTTGTGTTCAGATGTTCGCCGTCCGGCTCGCGCGAAAGAGGGTCGAGCGCCCTTGACCGATTGTGGATTCCGTCTTCACGGGAATGACGAGTTCGGACTGCGACTTCGCATCGACGCTGTCGTTGGCCGCCGTGCGTTTCACTCACTCGCCAGGTCTTCGATGACGCGCTGGACTCCTTCGGTCACGCGGGCGAGGCGGTCGTAATCCACTTTGTCGGGTGTGTCGGACGCTTCGTGGTAGTCGCCGTAGCGGAAGGGGGCGGTATCGGTGACCATGATGGCGTCGTAGCCGGCCTGCCAGAACGACCAGTGATCCGACCAGCCGACGCCGGGGATTCCGCCGGGCAGGGCGGCGCCTTCGGACGGAAACTGCGCGTGCTGGCGAAATGCCGCGATGCACTTGCGAACGAGGTGGCGCGAGCCGACGCCGCCGACGAAGCCGATGAAGTTGCCGGTGGTCGGGTAGAGCAGGCCCAGGCCCAGCGGGTAGTGCTGCGTGCCGGGCTCGTCGCTGAAGCAGCCCATGGTTTCGAGCGCGAGCATGGCGATGATGTTGTCGCCGTTGTCGCGACACTGCCGGGCGTAGACGAGCGAACCCATCTGCCCTTCCTGCTGGAAGAAGGGCGGCTCTTCGTTGACGAAGAAGACGAAGCGCAGTGTGCGGCGCGGCGCCGAGTTCGCCATGCGGCGCGCGAGGGCCAGCGTGGCGACGACGCCGGTGCCGTTGTCGTTGGCGCCCGGCGAGCCGAAGATCGAGTCGTAGTGCGCGCCGACGATGATGATCTCCTCAGGTTTGGTCGCGCCGGGAATCTCGACGGAGAGATTCGAGCAGACCGTGTCGCTCTCGGGATTGGGGCCGAGTTCGAGGTGAACGGGGAAGGGGTGGCGCTGGACCTGATAGCCGGCCTGCGCGAGCTGCGTTTCGATGAACGTCGCGGCGGCTTCGAGTTTGCCGGGCAGGAAGGCGTTGCGCTCGCCGATGTCGCCGGCGAGGATCTGCAGGTCGCGACGGAGTTCATCCGCCAGCGCCTGCTGCTGAGCCGTTGCGGGCGGCAACGGACCGCGGAACGATTTGCCCGGCATGCGGATCATGACGAAATAGCATACCGCCAGCACGCCGGCGATGAGCAGGAACAGATTGCGAAGGCGTCGGACGGCAGCGCGGGTGATGATCTTCATCGCCATGGCTGAGCGCACATACGCAACGCGCCGTCAGACGGTTGCAGCGCGGGTGCCGTGCGTGCCCCACGCATGAATGTCGCGCATGAAGGTGGGGCCTACCTCTCGTCATCGCGGCGGCGCAGGCGGCGCAGGCCGACTGACGCCAGGCACAGCAGCAGCCCCAGGGCGCCCACGCCGGCGGCGATCGGGTGTTGAATGCCCATGGCGGGCGCGGTGGCGAGCCAGCCGTTGCCGAGCATAAGGAAAGCGGCCAGGACGCACAGCAAGCCGAAGAACAGCAGCGATGAGACGAGCACCGAGCCGTGGGGGGTGGGGGGCGGCATGGCGGAGGATAACGCATACGGACCATGGGTTCCCGCGGCGGGGGCACCCCAAGCCGGGTCACCGGCGCGCCGATGAAGAATGAGGGGCGCCTTCAGGGAATGCCGCACCGGTGCGCCGCCCCCAAAAAGCCGCTGGCTCATCCGCTGAAAAGGCCGTAACATCCTAATGATGGGAATTCGCAGGCTCTTTACGGAACACGGCTTGCGCTGCACGCGGCAGCGGGTGGCCATTTACGACCGCCTGCGGGGCAGTAAATCCCACCCCACCGCGGAAGAGCTTTTCGAAGACGTGCGGCACCGGTGCGACGGCCTGAGCCTGGCAACCGTCTACAACACGCTTGAAGCCTTGTGCGAGGCCGGACTGGCCCGCAAACTCTCCCTGAACTGCGGCTGCGCCCGTTTTGACGCCGACCTTGAGCCTCACCTGCACCTGCTCAACGACGACACCGGCGAAATCCACGACGTCCCGACTGACCTGAGTGAACGCCTGCTCATGCAACTGCCCGACGAGGTGCTCCGCGACATCGAGCAGCGCCTGGGTGTGCGGGTCGATCGCGTCTCGCTCCACCTGCACGCGCGGCAGGCGCCTCAGCACGCCAACGGTTCGGCCAACGGCCGCGTCAACGGCCAGAGCAACGGCCGAGTCAATGGACACGACGATGGCGCCGTGCGCCTCGACCGTGTGCAGCATTCAGTCACTCTCTGATCCGAGTCTTGAGTTCGCCACCACAGTGATCGCACAGGCCGCCGAGGGCGGCAGGCGAAGGCGGCTGCGCTTCGTCACTTCTCCTGCACCCGCTCAAACTTCTGCCGCTGTCCTTCGGCGACGAGGGTGATGGACTGCGCCTTGCCGGCGTCGTTGCGCACGATCTCGACTGGGTACTTTGACGGCGAACGCGAGAACTCGACAAACTCGAATTCGCCAGCCTCGGTGCGCTCCAGCCTGGCGTAGGTGATTGGCCCCTGCGGCGACCAGTGAATCTGTGCCGTGACCATGCGGCCCGATGTTGCGACGACGAGTTCGATTCCCTTTTCATCCTGGTAGCGGCCCAGGAGCAGAGCGGCCCAGTCGGGAACTTCGCCGCCTGTCTTTGGAGCAGCCTGCTTTTCAGCGACGGGTCGAGCGCCCTCAGCACCTGGCTTGATGCGCTGGTACGGATGTCCATCAATCGTCAGCGCGTCTACCGCGCCGGCCTCATCGCGCACGACCTCCACGCCGATCGCGCTCATCCAGTCATAGAACACGAGCCCGCCTTGCGGCCCCAGCCCAAGGATGGCGCGCGTCGTCGGACCCGACGTCCATTTCACCGTCGCTCGCGTGGCGGCGTCCTGGCGCTCCACAGTCAGTGCGTTGCCGCGCTGATCTTCATACCGGCCAGCAATCTCGCCCGCCATTTGCGACTCGAGCGGCGCCGGGGGCGCCTGCACCTGACCATCGCCAAACAGCGTGGTCTCCACCGCCTCGGCGATGCGCCATACCGGCACATCATCGCGCGCGCTCAGCACCACCACCAGCGCCTCGTGCTCCGGGAAACGGCGGAAATCGCAGGCAAAGCCGCGCACTCCTCCGCTGTGGCTTTGCATCAGGCGCCCGGCCTTGTTGGTGAGCACGAACCAGCCCAGGCCGTAGCTCCGATCGCCGGGTGTGAACATCTCTGTCTTGCTCGCCTCGCTCAGCAGCGCTTCGCCGGCAAGGGCACGATCCCAGCGCCACAGGTCCCAGACGTTGGTCACGAGCCCGCCCATGCCGCGATACTGGTAGCCGTAACTGCCGTAGGGATGCTCCAGCGCCGAGCGCGGCTCGCCATAGCCCGATGTGCCCACCGCGACGTTGACGCCCTCCGGCGCCGCGTCACCGGTGAAGCACGAGTGCGCCATGCCCGCCGGCTCGAAGATGGCGTGGCGGCAATAGTCCACGCACGATTCCTCGCTGGCCCGCGCGATGATCTCACTCAGCAGCGAATAGCCCTGGTTCCAGTACTCCCAGTGCGTGCCCGGCTCGTGCTGCGGGCCGCCCTTGAGAAACACGGGCAGCACAGCCGCGAGATCATCGCCGCTGCCCTGCGAATTCGTCCCCGGAATGCCCGAGGTGTGCTGAAGCAGATGCCGCACGGTGATCGGCTTGCACTCATCGGGTACGCCGGGCAGGTACTCGCTGATCGATGCATCGAGATCGAGCTTGCCAGCCGCCGCGAGGCGCATCGCTTCGACCGCCGTGAAAGGTTTGGTGATCGAGGCAATCTCAAAGAGTGTCGAAGGGACGATGGGCTGCTCGCCCTTCAGATCCGCATGCCCGACACCCACGGCCGCGATGACCTTCCCGTCGCGCGCGGCCAGCACCGCGCCGCGAAACCCGGCCGACTCGTACGCCTGCGCAAGTTCGACGATCTTCCGGCCGGTTTCATCGGCGGCGAAGTTGGCATCCTCCGGCGGGCTTTGTGCCAGACTTGTGGCGCCCACCCCGGCGCCCACCCCGGCGCACGCGAGGAGGCAGATCAGGCGGGCGAGTGCGAGGCTTGGGGTGCGAAGCGGTCGTTTCATGCCGGGCTCCTCTGCTGGCGGGCGGCGGAATTCGCGAGGTACTGTATCTCGCTCACGCCGCCGGTTTCGGGGGTGGGTGCAACCCGCGGCGGCTGCGGCGCTACAGTCCAGCGGCTGATCCGGTCCCTTTTTCATGCGGAGGATTCAATCTATGAGAGTCAGATTCAGCATGAGTTGCCTCGTGCTGGCTGCGGCGCTGGTTACGCCGGCGGCGATGGGAGCGGCCGAGTTGGCTCGGCCGAACGCTTCGCTGCTGGAAGCCGACGTCCCGGCCATGACCGATGTGCAACTCCAGGAACGCCTCGACAAAATCAAGGCGGCAGCCGAGAGCGATGACGCCGCGGCCCTGCGCAACGCGCTGGGCACGGTGGCCATCAGCGGCATGGCCGTCTCCGATGAGCAGGTGAAGACGGCTTCGGACTTCCTCCAGGCGCTCGCGGCCAAGTACCCCAAGCACGCCGATCTCATCAAGACCAATCTCTATCGCGTTGAGAACCTCACCATCGGCCGCATCGCGCCCAACATCAAGGGCGAAGGCATCGACGGCAAGTCGATGGAACTGGCGCAGTATCGCGGCAAAGTCGTCGTCATCGACTTCTTTGGCGATTGGTGACCGCCTTGCAGGGCCATGTACCCGCACGAGCGGTCGCTCGTTGAACGATTGAAAGATGAACCCTTCGTCCTGCTTGGCATCAACAGCGATCCCAAGGATCGCATTCAGAAAGCCATCAAGGAGCAGAACCTTTCGTGGCCCATGTTCTGGGACGGCGGCAACACGCGCGGCCCGATCGCCATGAAATGGGGCGTCTACTCCTGGCCGACCATCTTCGTCCTCGACGGCGAGGGACGGGTGCGCTACACGAACGTGCGCAACGAGAAGATGGATGAAGCAGTGGATGCGCTGCTGGCCGAGATGAAAGAGAAGAACCAAGCCGGGGATCGCAACTGACCCGCGGCGGCGCGCCACGCCGTGTGTCGCGCGACATTCCGAATCAGCCAACTGGAGCGGCGCCGAGATCATCTCGGCGCCGCTTTGTGTTTGTGGGCTGCGTGCGCGAGGCGGGTTGAAGGTTTACCACAAAGGGCACGAAGGCACGAAGGGGGCACGAAGGAATTGAGGTAGGCGGGCATCAAGGCATCAGGGCATCGAGGCATCAAGGCACCGAGGCATCGAGCAACGTTGGCCAGGTCGAGATCTGACGGTTCGGCGCGGGCCCCTGACCGATCAACGCCTTGGCCGGCACTGCGACGTCCGGCGGGGGTGGGGATGCGACTCGAACCCGCCCAGAGCCCCGAAAGGGGCGAGACCCGATGCAGGCCCCCCCATGCCACCGCTCCAACACACGCCCAAGTGTCAGGTTTCACCTGACCTACTGGCTACACAAACAATAGCCGTAATCCGTGCTCAGCCGATTTGCAGCAAGCACTGTTCGACTTCCAGGGCAACCTGATCGTAGACTTGTTCTTGGATTCCCTCAGGCATCAAGATCAGCGGTTCCTTGGGGTCGTTAACGGACTGGAACTGCTTTAGCTTATTGTCCCGCGCAAACCTGCAGGGTTTCACGACAATTGGTACGATCCGCACGCCGCGCTGCTCTTCGTTCTGAAGCAGCAGCGGTAGCTCATTGTTTATGATGAACTCCGACGCCAGAAAGTCAGGACTGATAATGAGTACGGCGACTGCTGATCTACGAAGCGCCTTCTCAACCTCTTGCTTCCAGAGGTCGCCGGCTCGGAGCCTGGTATCGGCCCAAATCTCGATCAGTCCGTCTCGTTCCAGTGGTCGGAGATGTATTAGCAAGCGGTTTAGATACTGCAAGTCGACGTGCGAGTAGCTGACGAAGACGTGCTTTCGCAGGCCATCGTTGACTGCAGACCTGACTAGGCTGCGTCCTTCAGGCTTTGATAAGCGGTCAATGATAAGAGTCTTCAGTTTATTTTTAGAAACCTCCGCATCGCTCTCAAGCGGCCCATAGATGAACACCTCGACTCCGGCGAGGCCAAACGGGATTGCGCGGCTCCCCGATGCCAAGAGGATTAAGGGCTTTTCTAGTGCAGTTGCCAAACCTACGTCAAACATAACGCTTGAGTTGGCGTCCGATATGTCAGCGATCACCAAGTCCGATGCGGAGATTGTAGAGCGGGCAGTTTCAGCCAGGGGTCCAGTATGCCGAGGCTCGATTGCTCCAATGCGTATGACTCGCGCGCCAGTTGCAGTTGCCGATTGCGCGATCATCTCCAGAACGACTCGCTCGTTGAACGATTCGGGAAGGGAAACATAGATGATGGGCGACTTGCTCACGCGGTTCACTCGCTATTCAGTACAGATCAAGGCGAGAGGTCGAGTCCATCGGATGCAGCACGCAGCCGACTCGGGAGTTCGGCCAGCGCCGGACGATCTATTCTACCAAGACCCGAAAGACCCGATCTACAGAACCGCCCCCACCCTGACCCTCCCCCGCATCCTTCGGCCCGACTCAGGACAAGGAGCCGGAGGAGGGGAATCGACACCGACTTCACCCCTTCACCCCATCACCCGCTCACTCCCCTTACGGCTGACAATAACAAGACGAAGTCGGCTCCACATCCGCTCTGGCCCACACTGTTTCGCGCTGCGCTGCCGCCTGGGTGGCTTCGTCGCTGCGGCCCTGCGCGGCCAGCGCCTTTTCCAGGCCCAGCAGTGACCAGCCGTTGCGTCGGTGGTGCTGCAGATCCGCTCGGTAGACTTCTTCCGCCTCGGCGAAGCGGCCGTCGGCCATGAGCAGCGCGCCCAGCGCGTGCCGCACCGGCTGCATCCAGCCCGGCGGCTCGTCATACACCAGCGCATCCTCCATCGCCACACCTTCGCGCAGGGCTGCGAACGCCTCCTCGCGCTGGCCTTGCCGGAAGAGCATCTCGCCGAGCATCATCTTCCGCGCCAGGGGCAGGATGACCTTGGAGGGGTTGTTGCCCACGAGCCAGTCGTCGGTGATCTGGATCGCGACGGCGTCGAACGCCGCGAGTTCCGCCTCGGCCTCCTGCGTGCGATCCGTCGCCGAATAGGCCACGCAGCGAGCGTAGTGCCGGATCGCCCGGCTCATGAGGCGGTACGCCGGCGGCTCGGGCTCGTTGAGAATGTCTTCCCACTTGCCAAAGCGGATCATCACGTGCAGCGGGGTGGGCATGAGCCCGTCGGCCAGCGTGACGTACTCGCGCACGAAATCTTCCGGCACGTTTTGCTCGATCTTGCGCGCCGCCTGCATCGCCGTCTCATAGCGGCCTTCCATCATCGCCGCGTACGCGAGGAAGTGGATGTTGTGCACGTAGTAGAGCACGTAGAAGCGCGGCCGGGGCGCGATGGCGAAGTACGCCTCGTCCGCCGCCATGGCTCGCTCGTTGGCGTCGGCCGCCTCGGCGTAGCGACCCGTGCGCACGTAGATGTGCGATGGCATGTGCACGAGATGACCCGAGCCGGGCACGAGGTTGACGAGCCGCTGCGCGCTGACCAGCGCGCGATCGGGATTCGGCGAGGCTTCGACGGTGTGGATGTAGAAGTGATTGGCGCCGGGGTGCCTGGGGTTCATCCGCATCGCCCACTCGAGCACTTCGACGATCTCGGGCGTGCGGCCCTTGGGCTGGCCGTCGTGCATCCACAGGTCCCACGGCTGGAGATTCATGAGCGACTCGGCATAGAGCGCGCCGACATCCGCATCGCGCGGGAAGTTGCGCCACGCCTGCTCCATCGCTGCAGCGTAGGCCTCGTCGAGCGGCCGCCGATTCGCCGGCGCCGGCCAGGCGTAGCGCTGCGCCAGCGCATCGATGAGCGTGCGCTCGACCGGCGAGCCGTTGGCGCGGCGTGCGACCGCCTGCTGCGTGGCTTCGTAGGCCAGGCGCGACTGTTCGTCCGTCATGACGGGGTTGTTGATGTGCAGGCCGTAGGCATAGCCCACGCCCCACCACGCCATGGCGCACTTCGGATCGACCTCGGCGGCCTTGCGGAACGAGCGAATCGCCTCGTCGTGGTTGAAGCCGTAGAGCAATTGCAAGCCCTGGTCGAACCAGTGCTGGGCTTCGGGCGAGGTGGTGGTGATGTCGCGGTGATAGCCGGAGAAGCCCTCGTAGAACTTCGCGCGAGCGGCGGTCATCTCGGTATCGGGGCCGCTGGTGGATTGTCGGGCGCATCCGGAGACGACCGAGACGAGAGCGAGGACGGCGCCGATCGTTGCAAGTCGGCGATGGTTCAGGTTCATCAGCATTGCCTCCACGAAGATCGAGGTTCTTTCGCCAGCGGGATTGACCTGCCACGCGCCACTCAGCGCGGCAGGTCCGCTGTGCTAATCATTAGCGTCACCGGGCCGTCGTTCACGAGTTCCACGGCCATCATCGCGCGGAACACGCCGGTGGCGGTCGCCACGCCTTCCGCCTCGGCCAGCCGCTTCACGAAGTACTCGTACAGCGACTCGGCGAGTTCGGGTCCGGCGGCGCGGTCGAAACTTGGCCGGTTGCCCTTGCGACAGTCGCCGGCCAGCGTGAACTGGCTCACGACCAGGGCCTGCCCGCCGACGTCGCGCACGCTGCGATTCATGAGTCCGGCGTCGTCGGCAAAGATGCGCAGCCGCGCGATCCTGCCGGCGAGCCAGTCCGCGTGGGACCGCTCATCGCCCTGCTCGACGCCGAGCAGCACCACGAGCCCGCGGCCGATCTCAGCGCGATAGCCCGTCTCTTCGACAGAGACCGACGCCCGACTCACGCGCTGCACGACCGCAATCATGCGGTGAGCGTATGACCCCTGCCCGTGGCAGTCTCACTCGATCCGCGCGACGTTGCTCGTGGTGCAGGTGGTGAGGTCGAGGAGTTGGAGGTAGCCGCCGCAGAGGTTGGGGCCGATGGTGGCGTTGAGTGTGCGCGAGCCGTTGGCGTCGGAGTTGCCGGTGAAAGCGACCTGGAGTTGCTCGGCGCCGAGGCCGAGCATCGTGCCCGGGCACGGGCGGTTGTTGGGGATGGAGAATGAACCGGAGTTGCGGGCAAAGAGCAGCGCGGCGGGGGCGCTGGGAGTGGCGTTGAACCAGGTGAGTTGTATCGGGCCGGCATCGGGACAGGACGAATCTACCGACAGATCGGGAACGGTGAGCGGACCATACTTGAGCAGGAAGCCATCGTCATTGCCGCCGTACGCATTAAGCCGCCCTTCCAGGTCGCTCACGCGCACTCCGCCGACGACGTAGGCGGCATCAGGTCCGGCGGCCACGGCGGTTCCCCAGCCCTGACTTCCGCCGCAGTAGATCATCCAGTTGACTGCGTCGAGTCGGTTGATGCTGGCGAGAATGGCGAAGCCGGATTGCAGTCCGTTTCTTCGCCCGATGAAGTCATCGGAGTTTGTTTCGCCGGTGATGAGCGCGTTACCCTGCGCATCGAGGGCCAGGAAATAGCCGTAGTCGCCCTGGGAGCCGCCGATGTAGGTGCTGCGGATGACCGTGCCGTTTGGCTTGAGGCGTGCGATGTAGATGTCCTGGTAGCCGAGTCTCGAATTGGTGGCCCCTTCGAGATCATCCGACTCCGTCGTTCCGCACACGACGATCGTGCCATCCGACTCGACAGCGATGCCGTTGCCGTCTTCGTCTCCATATCCGCTGCCGCCGAGATAAGTCATCCAGAGGAGTTGACCTTCGGGGTCGACTTTGACGACGAAGGGGTCGCCGTCTCCGTGATAGGAATTGATGCGACCGTCAAAATCGACGGAACCGGTGACGCCAGTTGCCAATGCGCTGCCTTCGCCATCGAGGGTCATCTCAAAGATGGAGTCGCCTCCCGTGCCGCCGAGGTAGAGCGCCCATTGAGTTTCGAGAGAGGGACTGAGTTGGCAGATGAACGAATCCCACGAGCCGGGGTGCAGATCGTTGAGCCGACCTTCGATGTCCGGTGACTCGGTGACGCCGGCGATGACGATGTAGCCATGACGGTCGATACCCGGCTGCGAATAGGTGGACTCGGCATTCGAGCCGCCGACGTAGGTCATCCGCAGCAGGCTCCCCGCATCATCGAGGCGGGCAAGAAACGCATCGCTGATGCCGTGCAGTTCGTTGTTGCGTTGCGCAAAGTCGGCCGACTGTGTTTCACCACTGAGCAGGATGGCGCCGCCGGGCTCCAGCGACGCGCCGAATCCAGCGTCGTGCCCGCTGCCGCCGATGAACGTCATCCACAGTAATCGACCATCGCCATCGGCGCTTACCACAAACGCATCCCAATCGCCATGATTCGAGTTGTTCTGCCCTTCGAAGATTTCGGAACCAGTGCTGCCGACGGCGACGACCGAGCCGTCTGATCGCGCAGCAACTCCACGCCCCTCATCAACCGACTCGCCGCCGAGATACCGCGACCACTCCACATCCGGGTCGATGATGAGTTCTTGCGTGGGGTCGACGGTGGCGTCGAGGGTGATTGTGTATGTCGTGTTGTTGACGAGTTCGAAGCGGGCGGGGATGGTGGAGTCGTCGTTGGATGGGGAAATCCGGGACGGCGCGGAGCCTTTGTCCCGGCCTGGGCTGCGGGGTTGCCACACCAGTGGCGCGGCGTCGGTGAGTGTGCCGAAGGTGGTCGCGATGTGGAGGTTGCCGGGCTCGTCGATGCAGAGCGACTCGATGCCGTCGTACTGGATGCGGATCTGTGACCAGTCGGCGCCGGGGGCGACGTGGAATTCGTACTTGAGTACGCCGTCGGCGTCTGATTCAGACGCGAAGCCGCGAGCGCCAGCGCCGGTGATGTGCAGGTCAACGCCATCGTAGAGGTTGCGATAAACCACTTCGCCAAACGATGGCACGTTGCTCGCCCACTTCGATTCATCATCGCCGACGAAGTAGTTGAACTTCGCGCCCTGCGGCTGCGCGGCGACGGGCTGCACCTCGTTGCTGCCGGGAAACGTCACGGCGAGGGTGAGGTGCTCCCAAGCCGGGGCAGAGTCCTCGTCGCCCCGGATTTCGTCATCGGCAAGCAGGAGACGTTCGCCGCTGATGTTGTCGATCCGGGGCGGCGCGGAGCCTTTGCCCCGGCTTGTTGTGGGCGCTGCATCGCTGATCTGCCGCGCCAGATGCATTGTGAACGACGACTCGCGGAAGGCGATGTCCAGGCCGCGCGCGCGGTAGCCGTAGATCACCCCGGCATCACTCCACTGCCCCTCGTTGGGCACGAAGTACACCCCGCGCAGGCCGAGGTTGAGCCGCTGAGCAGCAGGCGACTGAAACCCGAGCGCACCCGCCGCCAGCGCAAGCGAAGACACCAGTGCGAGACCCAGACCCCGAGTGCAAGCGTGGCGCATGACAATCCTCCTCCACCCGAGGATACCGGAAATCGATCTGAGACGCAAGGCTGAAAACGCAAGCACGCAAGCGGGGGCGAGCTCGCGGCCCCGCCCCGGGACTGGCATTTACGGGATTTCGCCCCTATCTTCCGCGTTATGGAATCGATGCGCGTCATTCGTCTTTTCGCGGCCCTGCTGATGGGTCTTCTGCTCGCCCCGGCGAGTTTCGCACAGGACAACCAACTCACCGCCGAGCAGCGCGAGCAGGGCTGGAAACTGCTCTTCGACGGCCAGTCGCTCAGGGGCTGGACGCCCACGGGCAATCCCGTCGCATGGGTCGCGGAAGAGGGCATGATCCAGTGCCGGCCCGGCGGCGGCGGCTGGCTGCGCACCGTGGACCAATACCGCGACTTCGAACTCTTTGCTGATTTCAAAATCAGCAAGGGCGGCAACAGCGGCCTGGCAATCCGCGCCTCGTCCACAAGCGATCCCGCATTCAGCGGCATGGAGCTGCAGATCTACGACTCATGCGGCAAGCCGACCGCGCTCAACTGCTGCGGGGCCGTGTACAACGCGATCGCGCCAACTGAGCAGGCGGTGAAGCCGGCGGGCGAGTGGAACACCTACCGCGTGCTCATCAAGGGCGACACGCTCAACGTCTGGCTCAACGGCAGGCAGATTCACAAGGACGAAAGACTTGACAGTCGCGGCATCGTGCACCAGGCGCAGGACAAGCGCCCGCTGCAATCGCGCATCAAGAGCGGCTACATCGCCTTCCAGGATCACGGCAACGGCGCGTACTTCAAGAACATCCGCATCCGGCCCATCGACGTGCATCCGCTCGACGCCGCGCCCGGCAAGGGCGAGCCGATGTGGGTCGATCTCTTCAACGGTCGGGATCTGACGGGCTGGTTCGCCAGAGGCGACGCGACGTGGAGTGTCGAAGACGGTGTGCTCGTGGGTCGCGATGGCGTGGGCCATCTCTACAGCGACGGCGTGTACACCGACTTTGAACTCCGCGCCAAGGTCTGGATCAAGACGAAGGGCAACAGTGGTTTTTACTTCCGGGCCAATCCGCCAGAGGACAATCCGGATTCGTGGCCTGAGGGCTACGAAGCGCAGGTGGACAACAACGATCCGAAGAACTTCACGGGATCGCTCTACGCCCGCGCGTGGCCCGATCGGCTCATTACCAAAGAAGAAGAGTGGTTCGACTACAACGTCCGCTGCGTCGGCGAGCACATCACGATCGCGATCAACGGGCAGACGATGCTCGAAACCGATCAGCACGACTACGCCAGCGGGCGCATTGCGCTACAGGGGCACAACCCGGGTTCCGAGGTGCGCTGGCGCGACATCCAGATCCGCCCACTCAACGAGTCCATCGCCATGAGCAAACCAATCCCGCCCGCCGACGGCATCATCGACGTGTTCTACTGCACGCATTCCGCCGGCTTCCGCCACGACGTGCTGCCCGAGTCGCGCCAGATCATGGAGCAGCTCGGCCAGCAGCACGACTGGCTCCGCGTCGTGACCAGCGATGACATCGCCGACCTCACACCGGAGCGTCTCGCGCAGACGGATGTCGTCATGTTCTACACTACGGGCGAGCTTCCGATGAGCGATGAGCAGAAGCAGGCGCTGGTCGAGTTCTGCGAAAGCGGGCACGGCTTCGTCGGCGTGCACAGCGCGACCGACACCTTTTACGAGTGGCCGTGGTACGTGAAGCACGTCGGCGGCTCGTTCGACGGGCATCCGTGGCACGAAAAGGTCACCATCGACGTGCTCGACACGAATCACCCGGCGACGCGCCACCTCGGCGGTGAGTTCATCATCACCGACGAAATCTACAAGTTCAAGAACAACGCGGAAGACCGGCACGTGCTCACGCAGCTTGACGGCTCGAGCGTCGAGGACAGGGCGAACGGCTACTTTCCCGATTCGAGCTGGACGCGCACGACCGGCAACGGCCGCATGTTCTACACGGCGCTGGGGCATCGCAGCGAAGTGTGGCGCGATCAGCGGTTCATCGACCACCTGCTCGGCGGCATCCGCTGGGCGGCGGGCGTAGAGGAGTAAGCCGGTTCGGTGGCGCAGGGCTTCGCATGAATGCATGGAGCAGAGAGATCTCAGATCAATCAGAGGGGCTCGCATGAAACGGAACAGACTGAGGATCTGGGTGAAAACCGCAGGGTGCCGTGGTCAAGCGACGCCTGGGGAGCGCGGGCCACGCGGGTGCGCTGCGGGTGCACGAGCGACCATGATCATCCGCCCGCGCCGTCGCGTGGCCCTCCGGTCGCAGAGCCTCCCTCCAGACCACGGCACCCGCGCTTTCAGCCACGCGCTGTGGCGGGCCACCACCACCGGCGCCGCAGCGCTGGGCGTCGCGGCAGTCGCGGGCGTCATTGGCGCAGCGGCGGTGAGCACCGAGCGCGATGCGGCCTTCGTTGCCGACGAACTCACGCACCTGGCGCCGTTCGACGTGATCGCGCCCGCATCACTCGATCCCGGCGAACGCCTCATCGCCGAACTCAACTGCATCGCCTGTCACGCGGCGCCGCAGGCCATTGCCGACCGGCTCGACTCCAAGAAGGCGCCGCTGCTGGGACAGGTCGGGCAGCGCTTCAGCCCCGACTACCTCCGCGCGTGGCTCGCGGACCCGCAGAAGGTCAAGCACGGCGCGACCATGCCGAATCTGATGACGGGCATCGAGCCGGCGATGCTCAATCGCATGGCCGAGCCGCTCGTGCACTTCCTCGTGTCGCTGGGCGGCATCGCGCGGCCGGCCGAGACTCCGTTCAACGAGACAGACGTCAATCGCGGCCGGGTGCTCTACCACCAGGTGGGGTGCGTGGCCTGCCATGCGCCGCGCGAGGCGCCGGCGGTGCTCAATCCGACGCTCAAACCTGCAAGCGACGATCCATACGGCGCCGAGCAGGGACTGCCGACAGAGATTCCCGAAGGAGCGACGAAGCAGGCGGCGCCGCTCGGCTCGTTCGCGCAGACCAATGTCCGGTCGCTCACTGATCTGCTCCTCGATCCCGCGAAGACTCGACCCTCGGGCCGCATGCCCGCGATGAACCTGTCCGAGGATGAAGCGCGCGCCATCGCGACCTATCTCATCGCCACCGACGTGGAGAAGAACCCACAGGCGGCGGTGCAGGCGCCCTTCACGCTCGATCCGGCCAAGGCGGCGACGGGTGAGCGTATGTTTGCGCAGCTGGGCTGCGCGCACTGCCACGAAATGGGGCCCAACCGCACGCAAGTCAAGCCGCAGCGGCCAATGCCCTTTACTTCATTCCTCGAACTCAAGCATCTCGACAAGGGCTGCCTCGCTGCCGAGCCCGAACCGATGGTCGCCAATTACGACCTGACCGCCGAGCAGCGCCAACTCATCCGCGAGACGCTCGGCCGCGCCAGGACGCTCTCGCAGCCGCTGAGCGAGGCTCAGACGATTGACCGCACGCTGGCGGCGATGAACTGCTACGCGTGCCACGCGCGCGACGGCCAGGGCGGGCCGGTCGAAGCCCGCCGGTCTTACTTCATGACAATGGGCGAAGCGGAACTCGGCGACGAAGGCCGCTTCCCGCCGCCGCTCACCGGCGTCGGCGGCAAACTGCGCACCGCGTGGATGGCGCAGGTGATTGCGCAAGGCACAAAGGTTCGGCCGTACATGGCCACGCGCATGCCGGTCTTCCAGACCGTCAATGCAGAGGCGCTCGCAGCGAAGTTTGAAAAGGTCGATGCGCCGTGCCCGGCTGAAGACCTGCCGCCGATGGCGTTCAGTTCTCAACTCGCCGCGGATGGCCGGCGCTTGGTCGGCACAAACCAGGGCATGTCGTGCATCAACTGCCACTCGATCAAGGGCAGCGAGCCCATCGGCGAGCCGGCCATGGATCTCGTCAGCACGCACGAGCGCTTGCGCTCCGACTGGTTCCACACCTACATGCTCGACCCCGCGAAGTTGCGCCCGGGTACGCGCATGCCCAACCACTGGCCGCCAGATCAGGCCAACCCGTTCCCGGATGTGCAGGAAGGCGACCCGAACCGGCAGATCGACGCCATCTGGGCCTATCTCTCGCAGGGCGAGTTCCTCGCGCTGCCCGAAGGCGTACCCGAGGAAGGCGGCTACGACATCCTCGTGCGCGATGAGCCGGTCGTGTTCCGCACCTTCATCAAGGGCGCCGGCGCGCGGGCCATCGGCATCGGCTTCAAGGAGCAGGTGCATCTCGCGTTCGATTCGGAGAAGTGCCAGGTGACGGAGATCTGGCGCGGGCCGTTCCTCAACGCGTCGGGCGCCTGGGCCGGTCGGGGCGGCAACGCGACCGATCCCGGCGGCGCGGATGTCGTCAAACCCGCCGATGAGTTTCCATTCAAGACGCTGCAGGGCAACGGCGACATGATGATGAATCAGCCTGCGCCGAAGTTTCGCGGCTACCGCTTCGATCCGTACCGCCAGCCGATCCTGCAGTACTCTTTCGACGACTGGAGCATCGAGGAGCAGCCGCTGCCGATCGTGCGCCCCGCCGCCCCGGGCCTGCGCCGCATCTTCGACGTGCAACTGGCGCCAGGCCGCGCCGGCAGCCCGGGCTTGGCGTTTGAAGTGGCCAAGGGCGAACATATCGAGATGACCGGCCGCGACCAGTACAACGTCGATGGCCGCGTCACCTACGACGTGCTCTATCCAGACACGGCGGTGCTCAGGGTCATTCACTTCCAGGACGCCGACCACCTCGTGCTGCTGTTTGGAAACGCCAACGTCAGCGCGGCACACTTTGAATTGGGGATGACGTGGTGAAGACTCGCAAACCAATCGCACTCACGTGTATCGCACTCACGTGTATCGCGCTCACGCTCGGCTTCGCTTCGGCGGCGAGCGCCATGCAGCAGCCGCTGGGCCCCGAACTGAACTACATCAAGAAGGTGACGCGTCAGGAAACCCGCAAGGCGACGATCGCGCAGTACCTGCCTGCCGGGCTCGACTACGGCCCGTGGTGGATCATCGGCCCATTCGAGAACGCCGGCAGCGGGCAACTCGACCGGCCCTATCCGCCCGAGCAGGATGGCTTCAAGCCTGGCGTCGTCTACAAAGGCAAGAACGGCGTCGAGGCGAAGTGGCGCGAGACCGACTTCGTGGACAACAGCGCCATGGACCTGCACGTCTTTGGCGCCAACGCCTCCGACGACGAATACAACGAAGACGTCGCCTGCTATCTCTACCGCGAGATCAGGATCGACGAGCCCGCCACGCTCAAGGTGCGCATGGGCAGCGACGATGGCATGAAGGTGTGGTTCAACGGCCGCGTTATCGTCCACGCCGACGAACTGCGGAGCTGGGACGCCGACCAGCACGTGGTTGACCTGCACCTCCAGCCCGGCGTCAACACAATCCTTGCCAAGGTCATCAACCACCAGGTGGGATACAACTACTCGTTCGGCTACGACAACCCGCTCGATCCGTTGCTCGACGCCAAACTCGAATACCAACTCGATCTCGACTTCCCGCGCTCGCCCGAAGATGAATACTACCGCATGCTTACCATCCCCGTGCCGCCCGAAGTGGTGCTTGAAGTGGGCGGCATGGATCTGCTGCCCGACGGCCGGCCGGCGATCAGCACGCGGCGCGGCGAAGTGTGGCTCGTCAACGACGCCTACGCCGACCCGCCCTTCAGCGCGACGTTCACGAAGTTCGCCTCCGGCCTGCACGAGCCGCTCGGCCTGGCCGTACGCGACGGGGCAATGTACCTCGTGCAGCGCAGCGAACTCACCCGGCTCGTCGATGAAGACGGCGACGATCGCGCCGACCGCTACCAGGATGTCTACTCCGGCTGGGGCGTGAGCGGCAATTACCACGAGTTCGCCTTCGGCCCCAAGTTCGACCGCAACGGAGACATGTGGGTCTCACTCAACCTCGGCTTCTGCGGCGGCCTGGGGAAGAGCATCGTGCCCTGGCGCGGCTGGGCGCTCAAGATCACCACCGACGGACAGATGACGCCGATCTGCGGCGGCATGCGATCGCCAAACGGCATCGGCATGAACGCGGCGGGCGACATGTTCTACGTTGACAACCAGGGCGACTGGGTGGGCACCTGCCCGCTCGTGCACATGGAAGTCGGCGACTTCTGCGGCCATCCCGGCGGCAACCAGTGGTACGACTCGCCCGAGGCGCCCGGCGACCATCCCGGCAAACCCTACGCCGGACCCAGCGGCCCGGTGCCGATGCACGTCGCCGCCCAGCACATGCCCTCGCTCAAACTCCCCGCGGTGTGGTTCCCCTACGGCCGCATGGGACAGTCTTCGGCGGATGTGCAGTGCGACATGACGGGCGGCAGGTTCGGCCCGTTCAGCGAACAACTCTTCGTCGGCGATCAGACGACTGCGTCCATTGCGCGCGTTTATCTCGAAAAGGTGGATGGCGCCTACCAAGGCGCGTGCTTCCCGTTCCGCAGCGGCTTCGATTGCGGCGTCAACCGCATGTGCTGGGGAACTGACGGCTCGATGTTCGTCGGCATGACCAATCGCGGCTGGGGCTCGCTTGGCCGCAAGCCCTATGGCCTGCAGCGCCTCATCTGGACCGGCAAGACGCCGTTCGAGATCCTCGAGATGAAGGCCCAGCCGGATGGGTTTGATCTGGTCTTCACGGAGCCGGTCGATCCGCAGACCGCGGGCAACACGGCTTCATACACCATGAAGTCGTTCACGTATCTCTACCACGAACCGTACGGCAGCCCGGAGGTCATGAACGCGCAACCGGCGATCCTCGGCGCAACGGTCTCGCCCGACGGCAGGCGCGTGCACCTGCTTGTCCAGGGCCTGCGCGAAGGGTTTGTTCACGAACTCAGCGCGCCCGGCGTCACCAGCGCTCTAGGCAAGCCCCTGCTGCACCGCGAGGCCTACTACACGCTCAATCGCATCCCCGACGCCCCCATCGCGAGCCGCGATCGCTGAAAACCAGGCTTCAGAGGCCCACTTTCGCTGTGTGTGCCGCACGCCGCTTGCGGCTTCGCGTTTTGACCCTTGCGTTGCGCTGCGATTTCCGGTATCCTCGGGTGGAGGAGGATTGTCATGCGCCACGCTTGCACTCGGAGTCTGGGTCTCGCACTGGTGTCTTCGCTTGCGCTCGCGGCGGGTGCGTCTGCGTTCCAGTCGCCGAGCGCCCAGCCGCTCAACCTCGGCCTGCGCGGGGTGTACTTCGTGCCCAACGAGGGGCAGTGGAGTGATGCCGGGGTGATCTTCGGCTACCGCGCGCGCGGCCTGGACATCGCCTTTCGCGAGTCTTCGTTCACGATGCATCTCGCGCGGCAGGTCGGCGATGAAGCGCCCACAACAAGCCGGGGCAAAGGCTCCGCGCCGACCCGGATCGACAACGTCAGCGGCGCACGTTCCCTCCTTTACGACGAAATCCCGGGCGACGAGGACTCTGCCCCGGCTTGGGAGCACCTCACCCTCGCCGTGACGTTTCCCGGCAGCAACGAGGTGCAGCCGGTTGCCGCGCAGCCGCGCAGCGCGAAGTTCAACTACTTCGTCGGCGATGATGACTCGAAGTGGGCGAGCAACGTGCCATCGTTCGGCGAAGTGGTTTATCGCAACCTCTACGATGGCGTTGACCTGCACATCACCGGCGATGGCGCCCGCGGCTTCGCGTCTGAATCAGACGCCGACGGCGTACTCAAGTACGAATTCCACGTCGCCCCCGGCGCCGACTGGTCACAGATCCGCATCCAATACGACGGCATCGAGTCACTGTGCATCGACCAAGCCGGCAGCCTGCACATCGCGACGTCATTGGGCACACTGACAGACGCGGCCCCGCTGGTCTGGCAGGAGAACGGTGCAACGGTTGTCCCAGCCGTCGAGCGTGAGGCCATCGGAAACACCTCATCGAACGGGCGAGACGCCCGTTCCACCGACCTCACCATCCCCGCGCGCTTCGAACTCGTCAACAACACGACATACACGATCACCCTCGACGGCCCGGTCGATTCCAATCGCGGGCTCGTCGTTGATCCGAATCTACACTGGATGGCTTATCTGGGCGGAAGCAGCGACGAGCATGTGTATGGCTGCGCCGTTGACTCAAGTGGAAACGCGCTGGTCACCGGTGAGTCGTTTTCGGTCGACTTTGGTGGACGGATCAATGATCTGCATGGAGCGAATGATGCGATCCTCGCAAAGATCTCATCGGCGGGCCAACTTGTCTGGATGACTTATCTCGGTGGCACTGCGACCGAGTTCGGATACGCCGTCGAGGTTGATGCCTCGGATAATGCTTTTGTAGGAGGTTCCACAGGTTCCCCAGATTTCTCGGGACGAACCAACCACTACCACGGCACGGGAGACTGCTTCATCGCCAAAATCGATTCGGCGGGGTCAGTCCGCTGGGCGACCTTCGTCGGGGGCAGCAGACACGAGGGTGATTCGGACATCGGCGGCATTGCTGTTGACCTTGCACTTGACGTCGAGGGCCATGTACTCATGACCGGGACCACCGACTCGGATGACTTTGAGGGCCGGAACAACGCTCTGCATGGACGTAGGGACGCCTTTGTCGTAAAGGTCGGTCACCTCGGAGAGTTGTACTGGATGACCTACCTGGGCGGAGGTGACTGGGATCCGGGTCGAGGTATTGCCGCCGGAAGCGATGGCAGCGCATTTGTCACCGGCAATACCGGGTCTGGGGATTTCGAAGGACGCACGAACCGAAGGCACGGTGATTATGACACTTTTGCTGCGAAAGTCAGCCCGCTCGGATCGGTCGAGTGGATGGTCTATTTGGGTGGAAGCAATGACGAGTTCGGTCGAGACGTTGCGGTGAGCAGTAACGGCGACGTATTCATCACCGGCGAGACGCGATCTCAAGATTTTGAAGGTGCAGTTGGCGAGTGGCCGGGAGGCCACTCAGTGGCGTTTGTTTCGAAGGTGAAGCCATCCGGTGCCCATGTGTGGACCATGTTCCTGGGTTCCGGTTATGGTCGCAACGTTGCCCTTGGCCCGGATTCGACCATCATCGTTGCGGGAAGCACAACATCTGACTCCTTTCCGGGACGCATTAACGAGCGTCACGGCGGGAGTGACGCGTTCGTGTTGCAGCTTGATCAACCGAGCAGCATTCGGTGGATGATGTATCTCGGTGGTTCTGACACGGACATGGCCTACGGGGTGGCGGTCGACCGCGATGAGAACGTACTGGTCTCCGGAGACACGGTCTCGGTTGACTTTGAGGGTCGAAACAACTCCTACTACGGTTCAGGGGGGTACGCTGGAGATGGATTCATCGCAAGAGTTCGGCTCTTGGATGCTGTGGTCGATCTTCTCGTCAACGCCACCTGCCCAACCGGCGGCCCCATCCACATCGAATGGACCGGTGCAACACCAAACGAATCCGCCGCGCTGATCTACGCGCGCGACACCGGCTCCTTTGTCGTGCCCAACGGCAATCCCTGTGCCGGCACCACGCTCGGCCTGGGCACCAACCAGATTCAACTCGTCACCGTCGTCAACTCCGACGCCAACGGCTCGCGCACACTCAACGCCACCATCGGCCCCAACCTCTGCGGCAGCTACCTCCAACTGCTCGACCTCACCACCTGCACCACGAGCAACGTCGCGCGGATCGAGTGAGGCGCGGGGTGGCGCGGTGCGCGGGCGCGATTTGGGCGCTTTTCGCAGCGCTCCCCTGCGCCGAGCCTTCTGCTCGCGGCTAAACGTGCGGTTATGCCGCCTTGATGCCCTGGCTTGATGCCTCATGCGTCCGCTTCCTCGCTGCGGCGGCGTTGCGGGCCTATCTTCACATTGTGCCAGAGCCGATTCTCTCCATCAACGGCGTCACCAAAGACTACCCGGCCGTCCGGGCCGTCAATGACCTCTCGCTCACCATCAACCGCGGCGAAGCGCACGGCGTGATCGGCGAGAACGGGGCCGGCAAGAGCACGCTCATGAAAATGCTCAGCGGCCTGGAGCGGCCCACGGCTGGGTCGATCACTTTCGAGGGTCGCCCGCTCGAACTTCGGAGCGCCGCCGACGCGATGAAGCGCGGCATCGCGATGATCCACCAGGAACTCAATCTCATCGGCGAACTCTCGGTGGCCGACAATATCTTCCTCGGCCGCGAACGCACCACGCTGGGGCTTGTCGATCGCGGTTCGGCTGAGACGGCAGCGCTCAAGCTGCTCAATCAACTCGGCTCCAACGTCAGCCCGCGCACGCGCGTCAACCGCCTCTCGATCGCCGATCAGCAGCTCGTCGAAATCGCCAAGGCGCTGTCGTGCGAAGCGCGGCTGCTCATCATGGATGAGCCCACCGCCGTACTCAGCGAGCGCGAGACCAACGCGCTGTTCCGCGTGGTCAACCAGTTGCGGCTGCACCGCGGCGTGACGATCATCTACATTTCGCACATCCTGCCCGAGGTGCGGCGGCTGTGCGATCGGATCACCGTGCTGCGCGACGGGCAGTATGTCAAGACCGTCGAGCCGCGCGAGGTGGACGACGCGGCTCTGGCCCGCCTGATGGTCGGGCGCGATCTCGGTGAACTCTTCCCCCAGCGCGCGGCTCACCTGCCCGACACCGTGCTCGAGGTGCGCAACTTTTTCGTGGATGGCTGGGTGCGTGGCGCCGGGTTTGAACTGCATCGCGGCGAGATCCTCGGCCTGGCGGGGCTCGTCGGCTCAGGCCGCACCGAGTTCGCCGAGGCGATCGCCGGCGTGCGGCGGCGGCGAAGCGGCAGCGTGAGCATCATCGGCGAGCCGGCGAACATCCGCAGGCCAGTCGACGCCATCGCGCACCGCCTGGCGTATGTGTCGGAAGACCGCAAGTTGCGCGGCCTGCATCTCGACTTGAGCATCACGGAGAACACGACGCTGGCGAATCTGCGCGCGTACGGCACTCCGCTGCTCAAGGCTTCCGCCCGCCGGGCCAGCGCCGTGGAGCATGCGCGGCGCCTCGGCACGCGCTGCGCCACCGTGCGCCAGCGGGTGTCTTCGCTCAGCGGCGGCAACCAGCAGAAGGTGGCGCTGGCGAAATGGCTCGACACGAAGCCCAACGTGCTCATCCTCGATGAGCCGACGCGCGGCGTGGACATCGGGGCCAAGCAGGAGATTTACGGCCATATCCATCAACTGGCCGCCGAAGGCCGCTCGATCGTGATGATCTCCTCGGAGATGCCCGAACTGATCGGCCTGTGCCATCGCATTCTCGTGATGCGCAACGGGCGTATTGTTGGAGCGCTGCCCGGCGACAAGGCCACCGAGGCCGACATCATGCACCTCGCCGCCGGGCTGCGGGAGAACCGCGTCGCGTGATCCAGGACAAGCCCAACACCCCGAGCGCCCCGCGGTTCCGCTGGTCCGATGTATTCGAGACGTGGGGCGGGCTGATGGCGCTGGTCATCATGGCCGCGGTATGTTCGCTGCTGCCCGCGACGCGCGATTCCTTTCTCAACCCGGAAAACATTCTCAATATCGTCAATCAGAAGGCCTTTCTGGGCATCGTCGCGATCGGCATGACGTTCGTGATCATCTCGGGCGGCATTGACCTTTCAGTGGGTTCCATGATCGCGTTCGTCGGCGGCCTGGCGGTGGTCCTGATGAAGAAGATCATCGAATCGAGCGGGACGGAGTGGCTGGGCGTGCTCGCGGCGTGCGCCATCGCGCCGCTCGCCGGCATGGTGCTCGGCTGGATCACGGGCCTGATCGTGAGCAAGGGGCGCGTGGCGCCGTTCATCGCTACGCTGTGCGGCCTGGCCGCCTATCGCTCCGCCGTGCTCGTTCTCATGGATGGCGGCGGGGAGAGCGTCTTTGGAGTGAGTTCATTCGAGGCCATCAGCAGCACCAACAACGGCATTCCACTGCTCAGCTGGACCGACGCCACTGGCCGCGACATTGCCCTCCATCTCACCTGGCCGATCATCGTGTTCATCTCGATTGCCATTCTCGGCCAGGTGCTACTCAGCCACACGCGGTTTGGAAGATACGTGGTCGCGGTCGGCTCGAACGAGACCGCGGCTCGCTACAGCGCGATCAATGTCGATCGCGTGCGGCTCATCACCTATACGATCGTCGGGCTGTGCACGGGGATTGCGGCGGTGCTGCTGGCTTCGCGCCTCAGCGGCATCGATTCGTCGAACACCGGCATCCTGCTCGAACTCGACGCCATCGCCGCGGTCGTGATCGGCGGCACGCGACTGAGCGGCGGGCGCGGGCGCATCTGGGGCACGGTCATCGGCGTGCTGATCCTGGGCATGATTGACAACGTGCTCATCCTCGCCAACGTGAGCAGCCACTGGCAGGGCCTCGTCACAGCCGGCGTCATCCTCCTCGCGGTGCTGCTGCAGCGCAGCCGGTCGGAGGGGTAGACGACGAGACGCCGCACCGGAGGTTCGCATGCCCAACACTCCGCTGAACCAGCGCCTGAAGACATTGCTTGGCGCACTGCTCACCGCGACCATCGCAACGGGAGTGATCGGCCCGTTCGACTATTTCTTTCTCGGCTCGATCGTCGGGCAGTTGCGAACCCAAAGCTATCCGACCACCACGGGGACGATTCTGCACAGCAGCGTGGAGACAACTGCCGACTCCGAGGGCGGAAACTCGCACCGCCCGGAGATTACGTTCGCCTACGAGATCGACGGCAAGAATTTCGAGAGCAGTGCGTGGCGACACGGCAACCTCGGCCTCTCCGATCCCTCATATGCCGAAGAGATCGTGGCCCGGTATTCGCCCGGAAGCGAAGTGATCGTCCACTACAACCCCAACCAACCCGACGACGCGGTGCTGAGCACGGAACTCGACTCAAGCGACGCCTTCCTGATGCTGTTCATGACCGTTCCGAACCTGCTCATTGCCGGCGCGTGGGGACTTTTCTGTTACTGGCTGCGCGTATTCATCACCGATCCGCCGGCGGGAGGCGTGAAGATCATCGAACGGCGTGACGAGATCCGCGCTCGCCTGCCGCGCCTGCTTCCGATCGTCGCCTTCGCCGGCGGCGTGATTGGTGTTCCCTTTGTCAGCGTCTTCATCGCCGGCTTCGCGCTGCACATGGCTCCGTCATTCGAATTTGTCTACGGCGTGTGGATCGTCGCGCCCGTTGCGGGCGCAGCCGCATTCGCATGGCAGGCATTCGCACTCTCGCGCGGCGAGGCCGATCTCATCATCAATCGACGCCATCGAACGCTTAGCCTGCCGCCAGTTGGCGACCGGTCCCACCGCCTCGACCTGCCGCTGGATCACGTGAGGGCGGTAAGAGTGCGCGGCGAACTCTCAGCCTCGGGTGAGTCGACGCAGCGTTACTTCGCCGCGCACCTGACAGTCGCATCAGCGGATGGCGCCGGCAGTCGGGATGAATTGGCGGCACGATTCACCACCCGGACCCGGGCAGACGGCTTTTCCGAGTGGCTGCGCGGCCAGGTCGGCCTCCTGCGAGCCGAGTGACGCTCACGGTGCGCCACGGGCGCCACGCCGATCCACCAGAGGCGCTGGATGCCTCCCGGCGTGAATCTACCGGTCATCCTTCTTCGGAGGCCACTCCACAAGCGTGGGCGACTCCTCGGGGAATGCTGATCTCAACTTGCGAAATTCATCATTGGATTGAAGGACGATCCGATCGCCCGTCGCATTCACCTGCAACGACATGCCGACTTGCTTCGATGCATCAAAGTGGATCACCACGCAGGGGCCGCCCGTGCCGGCGCCCGACGGTATGTCGACCATGGGAGAGTTGAACTCCTGCCACCATTCCTCCGGCATGAGCACCTTGTACCACACGAGCGTCTCCGTGATGTTCGGATCCGTGCGCCAGTCGTCGGGCCAGTCGCGTTCGTTGGCCCAGCCAAAACGCCCACCGAGGCGGGGCCGCAGCGCCATGACGACCTTCGGCCACGGCGGCGGATACCCGAAACCGTTTCGCAGAATGTCGGGAATGCCGTGCCGATCACCGGCTGCGATCAGGAGCCCTTCCCGTGCCCACCACCGGACCTGCGCCAGGTGCCCGAAGTGCCACGCTTCAAAGAGCACGTTTCCCCCAAAGTCATACACGCGAATGGCATTGGGAGAGTCGGACACCTGCTCATGGACCACGATGATCTCGTTCCCGGGCACCTCCGGGAACACATCGGCGACAGCAAAGTCGTAGGTGAGGTAACCCTGATCGCTCGACTCGGCCATCTCTTTGACCCGAATGGCGGGTCGCGTTCGAAGCGGGTCATTCCCGGTCGACCAGACCGGCGTGTCGAGATCGTCCGGATCGCACACCCACAGTTGCTGCCCCGTCGAATGCTGACCCGACTTGACGCAGTACAGCGTAACGCGCCCGCCCCCGAAGCGACTCGGCCGGGGCACGATCATCGCTTTCACGCAGTCCGGAGGCTCTTCAGCCCCTCCGAGCGTTTCCAGCTGCGCCCCCAGGCCGCTCTTGAGCCAGGCGGTGTTGTGATTGGCTGAGTACTCATAATGGCTCGGTCGCCGAACGCCGTAATACACAGCCAGGATCGCGGTAGACAGGATGATCACCGCCACCAGCGTCGCGCCCATCGCCGAGGTGAAGATCGGGTGCTTCCCCATCCAGCGCGTCGCCCCGACCCACGCCGATCGCCGCCTCGCCTCGATCGGCTCGCCGTTCAGGTATCGATCGATGTCTTTCTTAAGCGCCTCGGCTGACTGGTAGCGCCGCTCGCGATCCTTCTCCATCGCCTTGGCGACGATGGTCTCGATGTCGCCGCGCAAGCGCCGGTCGATCATGGACAGGGGCTTGGGCGCCGTCCCCTGGATCATCCTCGCCGCCTGCAGAAGGCTCGAACTGCTCGTGTCGTAGGCGACCTGTCCGCTGAGCAGTTCATAGGCGAGGATGCCCAGCGAGTAGACGTCGCTTCGGCTGTCGATGTCGTGCGGATCGCTCTCGCACTGCTCGGGGCTCATGTACTGCACCGTGCCGAGGATCTGACCCATCTGCGTCTGCCGGGACGTGACGGCGACATCCGATTCCGTCACGCGCGCCACTCCGAAGTCGATCACCTTTGGCTCGCCATCGGAATCGACCAGGATGTTCGCTGGCTTGATGTCGCGGTGGATGATGCCCTTCTGGTGCCCGTGATGCACGGCGTCACAGACCTTGACCAAGAGCGCCAGGCGATCGCGTATCGAAAGCCCACGCGCGCTCGCATGGTCGGTAATCGATCGCGCGCCGGGTATGTACTCCAGAGCAAAGTATGGAATCGGCTCACCGCCACTGCGCACCGAGACGTCATTGTGAGTTCCGGCTTCGAAGATCTGAGCGATGTTCGGGTGCCGCAGCCTCGCGAGAATCTGCGCTTCGTCCTGGAAGCGCCGCAGCGCGGATTGCGAGCCCAGCCCCTGCCGCATGACCTTGATCGCCACGATCCGCCGGGGTTGATCCTGCACCGCCTCGTAGACGATGCCCATCCCGCCTCGCGCGATGATGCTCAGCAGCTGATATCGGCCGATGCGAGTTCCCGTCAGTTCCGGCTGGGCCGTATCGAAGTCGCCCGGGTCGGCGAGAATGACTGCGGGAGTATCCAGGAATTCACCGGGACGCCGATGGCTGCTCAGCAGCAGTTGCACCTCGCGGCACAGTTCGTCGTCCCCCTTGCAGGCATTGGCCAGAAACTGACGGCAGTCCTCGTCCTCGAGGTCGATCGCCACCTCAAAGAGTTCGCGCATACGCTGATGGCGCTCCGGAGTCACGGCGTGCCCCTCCACCATTCCAGCATCCTGCTTCTACCTCTTGAGCTCCTGGCGGAGCCACGCTCGCGCAAACGCCCAGTCGCTTTCAACCGTGCGCTTCGAGACCCCCAGCGCTTGCGCCACTTCAGCCATCGTCAGGCCACCAAAGAACCGCATCTCGACGACCTTCGCCTGGCGGGTGCTGAGCTCGGCCAGACGGTCCATGGCTTCGTCAAGGTCTGCCAGGTCGAGATCGGGTTGTCCGAAGTGAACAGCGGAATCGAGTGTGATCTTCCGCAGTTTGCCGCCGCGCTTATCCGCCAGTTTGAGGCGTGCGTGATCGACCAGCACCCGCCGCATGGCCTGCGCGGCGATCTGGAGGAACTCGATGCGGGAGACCTGGTGCACATCGGATCGCCGCGTGATCCGAAGGTAGGCCTCGTTCATCAGGGCGGTGGCCTGGAGGGTGTGGCCGGGCCGCTCGCGGCGCATCAGCGCTTCGGCGAGCAGTCGCACATCCTCGCAGACGGTCTCCCAAAGGGTGTCGACTCCCGAGGTGGATGAACGATTGAGGTTCATCTCGGCTCCTCCGCACAGGGGCGCCGCCCTGTCATGTCTCTCTATCGACGACAACTATACCGACCGTCCAGCCAGATGCCGAGTGCATCAAATAGGCACAACCGGGTATGACTTCGTAAGAAACTCTGCAAAAGGACTGCGGACTCGGGTCCCTTTCTGCGCTGAATCGGGTAAGTGGCGCCTCCGGCCGGGTACTCGACGCGGACCGTTGTTTTGCACTGCACGCGAGTCCCGACCGGAAACTCGTGGCGCACGAGTGGTATGTGGACTTCTCAACCATACTCCATCTGGCGTTGAGAGCGATGCCGGCTTGAGCACGTGTGGCCGGCCCGGCATGGCGCCGTCGAAGTCGATACGAACGCTTTCGGATTCAGAGGCGAGAGTCCCCCCCTTTGCCTCGACAGGCCCGCAGCCGAGCGCTGCGGGTCTGTTTCGTGCGCCAGGATCGGGCCTCCCCGATACTCGGAGCCGATATACTCCCCTCACCAACTGGAGGAGTACCCATGTCCGGCATCACGTTCCGTCATCTGTCGCTCTCTATCGCCGCTTTCGCGCTCGCCGCCGTCGCGCTGCCCGCATGGCGAGCCGCTGAGAATCCCACGGCACTCTCGCCGAGTTCCTCCGCTCCAGAAAACACCATCGAGCAGCCCAGCTCTGCGAAACTCCGCATCGGCATCTCCATCCCCGCCGCGGACCACGGCTGGACGGCCGGGGTCGTGTGGTGGGCCAAGAAGGCCCAGGAACTCTACCCCGAGGTCGATTTCACCCTCGCCACCGCGACCACGCCCCAGAAGCAGATCAGCGACATCGAGAACATGATGGTCAAGGGCATCGACGGCCTCGTCGTGCTCGCCACCGAGAGCGCGCCCATCACGCCCATCGCCAAGCGGGCCCATGAGCGGGGCATCTACATCGTCAACGTCGATCGCGGCTTCCTCGAGCCGGTCGCCGATCTCTTCCTCGAAGGCGACAACAAGGCCTTTGGCCGCAAGAGCGCGCAGTACATGGTCGATCGCCTCGGCGGCAAGGGCAGGATCGTCATCCTCGAAGGCATCCCCTGCACCGTCAACAGCGACCGCGTGAATGCAGCGCTGGAAGTTTTCAAGCAGTATCCCGACATCGAGATCCTCGGCCAGCAGCCGGCGATGTGGAACCGGCAGAAGGGTCTCGAAGTGATGCAGACGTTCCTCGTCAAGCACAAGCAGATCGACGCCGTTTGGGCTCAGGACGACGACATCGCCATGGGCGCCTACAAGGCGATCCGCGAAGCCGGCCGCGAGAAGGAAATGTGGATGCTCGGCGGCGCCGGAATGAAGGAAGTCGTCAAGATGGTCATGGACGGGAACGCCATGTTCCCGGCCGACATCACCTACCCGCCGTCGATGATCGCCACCGGCATTCACATGGCCGTGTCGAACCTGCGCGACGGCCACCGCGAGGCGGTGAGCCAGTTCATGCCGCGCCACCTGATGATCGACGTCGAACTCATTACGCCGGAGAACGCCAAGGGCTACTACTTCCCGGATTCGGTCTATTGAGTCGCAACATCGGTCGCGACGAAACAGTCCCCTGCAAGCGAGATTTCACTGAATCGTCGCCGGCGCGGCCCCGGCATCGGGCGTTCCGCCGAAGCGGGTGTTGATCCAGTTGGCGATCAGTTCGAGCGCTTCGGGCGCGAAGGTCTCCTCGATCTTGCCGTACTCGTCGGGCGAGCCGGTGGTGGCGTGCTGGAAGAGGTGGTTGAGTCCTTCGAGTTCTTTGATGGTGAAGTCCTTGTTGCCCGCTTCAGTGAGGGCTTTGCGGATCTCTTCGAGATTTTCCTTCGGCGGCACCTGGAGATCGAGCGAGCCGTTGATCGCGAGCACCGGGCAAGTAACCTTGCGCAATGCCGGTCGCGGGTCGTAGGTATAGAAGAACTTGAACCACGCCGAATTCATCTGCGCGAGTTGCTGCTCGGCGAGCGCGTTGAGCGTGGCGTCGTCCGCCGCCATGCCCTGCTCTCGCATCAGCGCGACGACCATGTCGATTTTCTCCTGTCTGGGAGCGTCGCTCATGATGCAGGCGAGCGCCTCCTTCTGGGTCTCTTCCATCTCATCGAGTTGTTTATCCGTCAACATGCCGCTGGCCGCCGCGATCAGCCGCGTCTGGAGGCGGAGGATGTCGCTGCCGGGCAGGCCGGTTCCCGCGAGCGTGACGACGAACGCGACGTCGTCGGACTGCGAAGCGGCGAGGGGGCCGACGATGCCGCCCTCGCTGTGGCCCATCACGCCGATGTGCTCGTGATTGATGCGATCGACGGTCTTGAGGTATGCAACGCCGGCGAGCGCATCGCGCGCGAAGCCTTCGCTGGTGGAGTCAGAGACTGAGCCGCTCGTGCCGCCCACGCCGCGATCGTCGCTGCGCAGCACCGCGATGCCGTGTCGCGAGAGATAATCGGCGATGATCCAGAACGGCTGGTGCTGCTTGAGCGATTCATCGCGATCCTGCGGCCCCGAGCCGGTGATCATGACCACCGCCGGGAACGGACCTTCGCCGTCGGGGATGGTGAGCGTGCCGGCGATGGTGATGTCGTCGACCTGGTTGCGATAGGTGACCTCGCGCACTTCGTAGGGGAAGGGCGGCTGCGGCGTCTGCGGCCGGTTGGGCTTTTCCGCCTCGAGTTGCCGGGCGATCTCTTCAGCGCTCTGGCGCTGCAGGTGCATGGGAAAGGTCATGCCGTGCTGCGCGAGTTGACCTTCGGCGCTCTGGCCGGTCTCGTCGATTTTGGCGGTGAAGACAGCGCCGGCCATCTTGAGCGTGAACGCCAGCTCGGTGTCGGTGTAGGTGACATCCGCCATCGGCGCATCCTTGAGTCCCTGCTGGGGGATATCGAGGGTGGCGGTCCACTGCCCGGGCTGGTCGGCGCTGGGGTGGAAGTGCACGATAAGGGCGAGTTGCACACCGCCGGGCAGCGTGATCTCGCCCTTCCAGTGCTCGTCGGGCGCGAGCGCGGCCCGGGACAGCGGGGCGAGAACAAGGACAAGCGTCAGTGCGAGCAGGTGGGAGATGACGCGGCGGGTCATGTGCTGTCTCCTGGAAGAGCGGCGGCGCCGTTGCGGCGCAGCGGTGATGCTTCATGGTACCGGTCGGCCGGCGATGCGACGCGTCCCGGAGGGTGAGCGCTTCGGACACGTCAGGCCGGCGCCGCCTGCGGCTACACTTGGCCATGGCGGCAACGCGCGAAGTGCAGGATCACTACTTTCGGGAAGCCAAACGCCTGGGCTACGTCGCGCGCTCGGCGTTCAAACTCAAGGAAATCCTCGAAAAAAAACGGCTCATCAAGCCCGGCGAGTACGTGCTCGACCTCGGCTGCGCGCCCGGGGCGTGGCTGCAGGTGGCGTGCCAGCACATCGGCCCGGCGGCCAAGGGGGGCCTCGTGCTGGGATTCGATCTCAAACCCGTCCGCCGGCCGCTCAAGTTCTGCGATGAAGCGCTGGTGACGCGCGAGGGCGACGTGTTCAAGATCACGGCGGCGGAGATCCTCAATCTGACGAACCAGCGGCACTTCGATCTCGTCATGTCCGACATGATGGCCTCCACGACCGGACACCACCACAGCGATCACTACCAGTCGATCCATCTGGCCCGGCGGGCGCTGGAGCTGGCGGCCGACGTGCTTCGCTCGGGCGGGTCGTTTGTCGTGAAGGTGTTCGAGGGCGCGGAGTACCCGGCGCTTCTGGACGAGTGCAAAGCGCGCTTCGACAAGGTCAAGGGCTTCAAGCCCAAGGCCTCGCGCAATGAGTCCACCGAGATGTACATCATCGGCGAAGGATTCGTGCCAAGTAGATGAGTGCCGAGGCGCGGGTGCCGGGGTCAAGCGAGGCTCTGGGAGCGCAGGCCACGCGAGCGCGTAAGCGACGGACAGATGAGTTCCGGGCCCGCATCGCGCTTCGGCGTGGCCCGCCGGTTGCAGCCTTCGATCAGACTCAGGCCAGGGAGCCGACCTCCGGACCACGACGCCCGGCCTGAACCGTCAGTGCGCCGGGCTGAGATACCAGTCCGAGCTCTTCTGCTGCCCGTCCACGACTCCTTCGATGCGAGCCCTGATGTCCCCGCTGGGCTGAAGTTCATAGATGATCCGCTGCGGATAGTCGTGTTCGAGATTCTCGAACACCGCGCGCGTCGGGCCGCGCTCGATGGCGCGGAACGGCGTGGCGGGCAGGCGGCCGCCCGGTGCGGCGTAGTAGATCACCTGCGACCCTTCAGCGCTGATGCGCAGGTACTCGACGAAGACCTCTTTGCCGTCCTGAAGCGTTCGACCGATGCCGAAGATGTGCCATCTCGAGGGCGGCATCCAGTGCTCTTCCGTGCGAGAGCCGTCGGGCCGTGCATGCGTTGTCCAGTCGCCGCAAAGCCAATCCAACTCCACGAGCCAGGGGTGAGGCTCGATCTCGCGGATGGCCGAGCGGTGGCATCCTGCGGCGAGGCACGCGAGCAGAGTCAGACTTGCAGAGATGATTCCTGGGCTGGGCATGGCAACTCCGGCTGTTCGAGTCATACGCCGCGCGCCGCGATCGGCATGCGCCAACCACTGCCGAATGCGCGCCCGGTCACTTTCAATCCCACCGGCATCTGCCGCCGCTTGTATTCGTTGCGATCGATCATGCGGCAGACGTTTCGAACGAGATCGGCATCGATCTTCGTCTCTTCGATGATCCGGTCGACATCATCGCAGCGCTCGACGTAGCGCAGGATGATCTCGTCGAGAACGTCGTATGGCGGCAGCGTGTCCTGGTCGGTCTGGTCGGGACGCAGTTCGGCGCTGGGCGCCTTGGTGATGGTGCTCTCGGGGATGGGCGGCTCCGTGAGGCCGCAGCGCTGCGGATGTTCGTTCATCCACCGCGCGAGTTTGTAGACGGTGGTCTTCGGCACATCGGAGATGACGGCCAGGCCGCCGGCCATGTCGCCATAGAGCGTGCAGTAGCCCACCGCCAGTTCGCTCTTGTTGCCGGTGGTGAGCAGCAGGGCGCCGGTCTTGTTGGACAAACTCATGACGACGTTGCCGCGGATGCGGGCCTGGATGTTTTCCTCGGCGACGCCGGGCGGCTGGCCGGTTTCGTCAAAGAGGGGCTTGACGAGTTGCAGCATCGACTCGTGAACCGGCTCGATGGGCAGCAGGTCAAAGCGGATGCCCAGGCGATCCGCCAGGTCGCGTGCATCGTCGATCGACCCAGGCGAGGAGAATCGGCTGGGCATGCCCACGCCGCGCACGGCGTCGGGGCCGAGCGCCGCGCGCGCGATGGCCGCCACGATGGCCGAATCGATCCCGCCGCTGAGCGCCACGATGCTGCCGGCAAAGCCGCACTTGCGCATGTAGTCGCGCACGCCCAGCACGAGCGCATCAAAGAGGTCGGCGAGGTCGTCGGACTCAAAATCGCGGCGCTGATCGGTGGGGAGATCGACGAGCAGCAGATCTTCGGCAAAGCCGCGCGCGGCGGCGATGAGTCCGCCGTCGGAACCGAGCACCATCGAGTAGCCGTCAAAGACGAGATCGTCGTTGCCGCCCACCTGGTTCACCAGCGCGACCGGGCCGTGGAGGCGCGAGGCGATGCGGCCGAAGAGTTGCCTGCGAAACTCGGGCTTGCCGACGACGAACGGCGAAGCCGAGATGTTGATGACCAGTTCGACGCCGCAGCCCAGCAGGTCGGAGACGGTGTCCTCGGCGTAGAGGCGGCGCTGGAAGATGGTTTCGTCGTTCCAGAAATCCTCGCACACGGCCAGGCCGATGAGCCGGCCGCGATGCTCGAACACGCCCGCCTGCCGGCCGGGGTCGAAGTAGCGCGACTCGTCGAAGACGTCGTAGGTCGGCAGCAGTCGCTTGTCGTACCAGAGTTCGATGCGCCCGCTGCGACACAGCGCAGCGCTGTTGTGCAGGCCCCGGCCCGTCGGGCTCGTATGAGACCGCGGCGAGCCGATGATGGCGGCGATGTCGGTGCAGTCGGCGGCGATGTCGCGCACGGCTTGTTCGCATCGGGCGACCAGGCCGCGCTTGAGCAGCAGGTCCTTGGGCGGATAGCCGAGGATGGCCAGTTCGGGCACGGCGACGATCTCGGCGCCGGCGCGGCGGGCGGAGTCGATGGCGGCGGTGATGAGCCGCGCATTGCCCTCGATGTCGCCGACGGTCGGGTTGATCTGCGCCAGGCCGATCTTCATGGCCGGATCATATCAGCCAGCCTGCGGGCACAAAGCACGGGAGTTCAACCCAGTGGTGCCATGGCGCGTCGACTACACGCTGGCCCAGGCTGCGAGCTGGTATCGCACGCAGAGCCAGATCCCGACCAGTACCTCGACACACCCAATCGCCGCCAGCCACCAGTCGAGCGATCGCCAACGCGGGGTGCTCCACCACTCGTAAAAGAAGCAATACATCGCGAAATACCCGATGAAACACACTGGGTACGCGGCGCAAGGCAGCAGGGACAGCGCCCACATGCCGCGCATTGGATTCTCCCGCCAATTCAACAACAGGATGGCAAAGGCCAGGAACACCGTGGACACCGTCTGCATGCCAACGTGGGCGGCAGTCATCATCAGAAGCGACTTACTGCCGAACCTCGGCTTGGGCATCGGTGAACCCCCGCTAGGCTGTTGGCTCAGCGTACCGCGGAAACAGCGCATCACCCTTGGTCAGCGTGGTCCCAGGCTTGAGTCCGCCCCAGGCGCACAAGTCGCGCAGGGTGCCGCTGGACGGATCGATCGTCTGGCCGAGCATCCGCCACGCCTGCTCGATCTTGTTGGGCAGGGCGCACCAGAGCAGCATGGATGCGATGCGCAGCGCTTCGGCGCACTGGTAGAGCACGGCGGCGAGTTCAGCGCGCTTGCTCTCATCCTTGGCCATCGTGAACGGCCGGGTTGCGTCGATGAACGCATCGACCTGGCGCACGAGCCCTAGCGCCGCATCCATCGCTTCGCTCAGTTCGAGGCGGCCCATCGCGGTGGTCATGCGATCGACGGCCGTGCGCGTGATACCCGGCCAGTCGAATCCATCGACGGTGTGCGCACCCGGCTCGGGCACGCGGCCGTCGAAATACTTGCTGATCATGTTCACGACGCGGCTGATCGAGTTGCCCAGCGTGTTGGCGAGATCGCTGTTGTAGACGTCGATGAATTTGGCGCGGGCGAAGTCGGTGTCGGTCGAGCCAAGCGGCCCCTGGGTGATGAGAAACCAGCGGAAGGCGTCGAGGCTGAACGAGTCGATGTAGCCTTGAATCGTGGGCAGGTCGATGAAGTTGCCCAGGCTCTTGCTCATCTTGCGCCCTTCGCTGATCCAGAAACTGTGGGCGTAAATGCAGCGCGGCAACGGGAAGTCGAGAGCCATGAGCATCGCCGGCCAGAAGATGGCATGGAAGAAGAGAATCTCCTTGCCGATCACGTGGTAGTCGGCAGGCCAGAATCGAGCGCGGTCGCGGGGCACGAGATCGGTCTCGCCCGGCTCCAGGCCGAGCCCGAGCGCGGTGACGTAGTTCGAGAGCGCATCGAGCCAGACCCAGAGGACGTGCTTGTCCTGGCCGGGAATGGGAATGCCCCATGTGAAACTCGTGCGCGTCACGGGCACATCCTGCAGCCCGTCGCGCAGGCGGCCGAGCATTTCGTTGCGCCGCGCTTCGGGGCGCACGAATTCAGGCTGGTCGCGGTACAGCTGCTCGAGGCGCTGCTGGTAGGCGCTCAGGCGAAAGAAGTAATTGTCTTCGCGCATGCGCACGAGGGGTTTACCTGAGACGGCGGACTTGTAGTCCTGATCCTTGGCGCGGGTGTCGGGGACGAATTCTTCCTGCCCCTCGTCGTACCAGCCTTCGTACTGCCCGAGGTAGATATCACCGCTGGCGATGAGGCGCTGGACGAAGCGCTCGACCTGCAGAGTGTGGCGGGTCTGGGTGGTGCGGATGAAGTCGTCGTTGGTGAAATCGAGCATCTGCAGGACGCGCTGGAACTGAGCGGCGTTCCTGTCAGCCAGCTCCAGCGGCGTGACGCCCTGATCGGCGGCGGATTTCTCGACCTTCACGCCGTGCTCGTCGGTGCCGGTAAGGAAAAAGACGTCAAGGCCGAGGAAACGGTGGAAGCGGGCGGCGACGTCGCAGACGGTCGTGGTGTAGGAATGGCCGATGTGGGGCCGGTCGTTGACGTAGTAAATCGGGGTCGTGATGTAGAAAGTGCGTCGCGAGGCGCTCATGATCGTTCCGTGGGGCGAGTGAGGGCCATTGTAGCGATAGGATGTCATCGGACCGGGGTGCGCGGGCGGTCGCCGCGCACGGGGCTGACGAAAGGGCAGAGCGATTGGATCGGCGCGAATTCGAAGCGCAGGCGCTGGAACATCTCGATGCGGTCTATCGCATGGCGATGCAGCTTTCCCGGCGGCCGGAGGACGCTGCCGACCTGGTTCAGGAAACTTTTCTCAAGGCTCTGCGGGCGTCGGAGCGTTTCGAGCCCAAGGGCGGGGGCATCCGGCCGTGGCTGTTCAAAATTCTCCGTAACGTGTTTTACAGCCGGGTGGTTAGGGAGCAGCGGGGGCCGGCGGCGTCCGAGAATATCCACCAGCACGCCAGCGCCAGCCCGGGTCCGGACGAGTCGAAGCCGGCCTGGGATCTGGCCTCGATGGACTGGGAACACGTGGATGACCGCCTCAAATCGGCCATCAATTCCCTTAACCCGGAGTACCGGGAAGTTCTCCTATTGTGGGGGGTCGAGGGAATGAAGTACAGGGAGATCGCGTTAATCGTGGATGTTCCAATCGGCACCGTGATGAGCCGTCTGTTCCGGGCTCGTGCCGCACTGGTCCAGCAACTCGGTCCGCTGGCAGCCGAAGTTGGCATTCGCGTAGAAGATGACGGGGCCGAAGCCCAGTAATGCCAGCACCGCGTGAGGCGAACATCCGGCAGAGAGCCGGGCTAATGCACCAGACCTCACGCTGACAGGTGTCCCCATGAACCTCTCCGAGACGACCAACCTCCTCCGCCGGGCCGCTGACGACGAACTGACTTCCGAGGAAGTTCAGGCGCTCGAATCGCATCTTGCAGCGCGCCCACAGGACCAGGAGTTCATCGCGTTTGAGCGGCGCCTGCGCGGCGCTGTCGGGCGCGTGATGGGCGATGTCTCGGCGCCGCAGGATGTGCGCGCCGCGGTTCAGGCGCAGGTGGCGCAGCCGGCCCTTCGATTGGCGGGCACGGCGGCAGCGGCGCCTGGGATGCGTCGGGGGGCGCCGCGGCGGCTGTTGGCCCCTTCGGGGCTGGCGGCGGGCTTCGTGCTGCTCGTCGGAGCGGCGGTGGTCATCGGCCTGAGCGGGCGGGCGGACTGGTTCGACTGGTTCCGCGCGCCGCAGATCGACATCAGCACCGACGACGGGTCGCTGGGCTTCCCCATTGACGAACATCGCCGCTGCGAGAGCGACGCCACCTACGCCCGGCAGAAGTTCACGCTGCACGGCCGCGAGCAACTGCAGCAGTATTTCGCCGATGAACTGCAGTGGAACGTCACGCTGCCGGACCTGACCGCTTTCGGATTCGAGTTCGCCGAGGCGGGCAACTGCAGCGTGGGCAGTGGCACGGTCGATTCCGTGCACCTGCGATACACGAACGGGCCGAGCACGCTGAGCGTGTGGATCGAGCACTCCATGCCCTCCGATCTCACCCATTCAGCCGCGATCGTCGAGGGCCGTGCGTACCTCGTGACGCCGACCAATCGCGAGGCGGCGCGCGATGCGCGGGGCGCGTACTACGCCTGGCGCGTCGGCGATTTTGTTTATCGTCTCGTGCCCGCGTCGCTCGATAAGGCGCGCCAGATGGCTGTGGCCATCGGCATGCCCGACGTGCCCGCCGAAGAGATTCACTGAGTAGCCATTTCTCCCGATGAACCGGGCCGGCGCCGCGATGCTCTCGCTGCGCTCTGGTCGCCGCCGAGGCCCGGTGCGCCGGCGCGGCGCTATCATTGATTGACGCAAGCGATCACGCCAGTCTCTGCCCTGGCAGCGGAGGTGAAGCATGCCAGTCGAAATGACCCGAACGTTGCAACGGATGCTCAGCGCAGCCGCGGCGGGCGCCATGCTGTGCCTGGCGCCGATCGCTGCTGCACAGAATGCACTTGGCGACGGCCGCGCGCTGGACGCCAATCTGAGCACGCGCGGCCGCTACAACCAGCCCAAGCAGGGCTTCCTGCTCAATCGCATCAACGAGGCGATCGTGACGGGCACGGCCCCTGGGGGCAAAAGTTTCCGCGGCGACGTGGGCTACACGAGCCCGTTCGCGTTTCGCGGGAGCACCGCCGGGGGGCGTCTCTACGACTTCGAACGCGATTCGTTCTATTCAAACATTGCGCCGCGGCGCGGCGCGCCTCACCAGCCGGGCATGCTCGGCTCGTACCAGATTCCTGATCTCAGGCAGCGCGGCGACTCACCGTATGCGGCCGGGGCGACGGTGCTCACGCCGATGAGCGGCGCGAGCCTGCAGCAGATCGCGCGGGCCCGCTACGGCACGGGGCTGCCTGATTTTGAAGCGAGCGCTTCGGTGCAGCAGTTCCGCCCGAACCGCAGCGCCGCGACCGAATCGCTCGACGCGACGACCGGTTCGGCGGTGGAGCGCCAACTCAGCCCGCTGACGCTCGCGGCGATCAATTCCGTCGATCCGCTGCTCAATCGCACGTCGCTGCTTGCCGCGTCGGCCAGCGGGGCGCTGCGGCCTTCGACGCCGTGGCCGGCGCCTGACAATGAACGCACGGCCACCACTCCGGGCGTGACGCACAATGCTCTGGCCCGCGGCATCGACCGCACGTTCGACGGCGTAGCTTTTGCCGAGGGCTGGACGAACCGCATCGCCGCCCAGTCCGCCGCCTCGCCCAGCGCCGCCGAGCCGCTCCTGGCCGGGCAGGATGCGTACGCTGACTACGTCGCGCGCCTCACCGCGCCGCGCGGGCAACTCCCCGAGCCGGGACAGGCTTACAGCGCCGAGAACATCTCGGGCATGCGCGACTTCTCGCGCGATGTGTTGGGCATCAGCGCTCCAGGCGGCGTCGAGGCGCCAATCCAGCCGCCGGCAAGCCCGCTCGAATCGCTCGATGAGACGCGGCTGAATCAATTGACCCAGCCGCTGCCGCCGATCAAGACGCTCGCGGGCGATAACACGAGCCAGTTCGCTGAGCGCGTGCGGTTGGGGGAGACGGCGCTGAGCGAAGGCCGCTTCTTCGACGCCGAGAGTTGGTTCGACATTGCGCTGTACTACACGCCGCAGCATCCGCTGGCCCTGGCGGGCCGCGCGCATGCGCAACTCGGCTCGGGCAAGTACCGCTCGGCGGCGCTGGGTTTGCGCCGGCTCTTCGAGGCGCACCCGGAACTGATCAACTCGCGCTATGAGAGCAACCTGCTGCCCCCGCCCGAGCGCCTGGATGCGATCGCGGCGGAGTTGGAGCAGATGATCGCCCGGCCGGGCGCGGCGATCGAGTCCGGCCTGCTGCTCGCGTACGTGGGCCACCTGACCGATCGGCCCGAGCTGATCGAGAAGGGCCTGACGGACCTCGCGGCCCGGCAGGAGGATGATGCGCTGGGCCCGGTGCTGCGGCGCATCTGGTTGGCCGAACCGAAGCCGTAGCGTTTGCTCGCGGCTGCACTCAGGGCTCGTAGCAGGCGCTGCGCTTCGCCATTCGACGAGGCCGAATCGCTTCACGACCCGGCGCGGCCGCGCGGTTGCGAGGCGGTTTCGCGGCTACACTGTCGGCCCATGCCCAAAACAGCAGCGAAAACGAAGAAGCGCGGCTCAGCCCCGTCGCGCCGGCGGGCCACCTACACCGCCGCCACCGCCGACAAGCACCATCTCTATGAGCGCGCTGTGCAGAACCCCGAAGCGGAGATCGAGTTCATCGATCGCACCTTCCGCAAGTGGCGCGGCAGATTGCCCTCCGTGCTGCGCGAAGATTTCTGCGGCACGGCGTTCATGGCCTGCACCTGGGTTCGCGGGCGGCGCACCAACCAGTCCATCGGCGTCGATCTCGACCGCCCGACGCTGCAATGGGCCATCGCCAACAACCTCTCCTGGCTCAGCGACGAGGAGCGCACGCGCGTTGAACTCATCTGCGACGACGTCATGAAGGTGCGGGCCAGGCCGGCGGATGTGATCGCCGCGTTCAACTTCAGCTACTTCATCTTCAAATCGCGCGCGATGCTGCTGGATTACTTCAGGGCCGCTCGGCGCGGGCTCAAGGACGACGGACTGTTCTACCTCGACTGCTACGGCGGCTACGAAGCGCAGGACGTCATGGAGGAGCCGCGCAAGTGCGCCGGCTTCACCTACGTCTGGGACCAGGCGCACTTCAACCCCATCACCAGCGAGACGCTCTGCCACATCCACTTCCGCTTTCCCGACGGCACGAAACTGAACAAGGCGTTCAGTTACGACTGGAGACTGTGGTCGATCGCCGAGATCCGAGAACTCCTGGCGGAGGCCGGCTTTGCCCGCAGCACCGTCTACTGGGAAGGCAGCGATGAAGACGGCGAAGGCAACGGCATCTTCCGCCCGAGCACCAAGGGGGAAGTGTGTGCGGGATGGGTGTCGTACCTCATCGCGGAGAAATAGCGCCGCGGCGCGGGGCCGCGCACGAGCGCAGGCCGCTCAGGGCACGAAGTAGGTATCCAACCAGCTGATGATCTCGACGTCCGCCTCGCGGGCGTTGGTCGGGTCGTTGGGGGCGCGCATGAAGTTGTGGCCCTCATCGCTCCAGACGTTGCCTTCGAAGCGGCCGCCCATGCGCTGCAGAATGCCGCGGAATTCTTCGACCCGCTCGGGCGGCACCTCGGTGTCGAGGCGGCCGAAGATCCCCAGGATCGGCTCACGGACCTTCTGCAGCGCTTCGGGCGTGGTGATGAGCGGGCCGTAGCAGATGACCAGCGCTTCGAGGTCCATGTAGCGGGCCAGCGTGAGCGCGTGTCCGCCGCCCTTGCCCCAGCCGATCGCGGCATAGCGACCCACGGGAGTGCGGCCGAGTTGGCGTTCGGCTTCGGCGATGGCTGCGGTGACGTTGTCGAGCACGGGCTGATCGAACGTCTCGCCCGCGAGTTCGGAGAGATCGGGGCAGAGCACGTTGTAGCCCAGCCGCGCATACGCCTCAGCGCGCTGCTGGAGCCAGGCATCCACGTGCTCATCGAGCAGCAGCAGTATGGGCGCGCTGCCGGGGTTGTCGTAGCGCACGAAGTGGCCGAGCATGCGCCGGCCGGAGACGCTGTAGATGAGCGCGACGTGCTGAATCTCGCCGCTGGCGGGCACGGTGTTGCGCGGGTCGGGCAGCAGGACGCTGGGCTTGGGCTCGGCCGGCGCCGCCTCTTCTCCCTCCGGAGCTTCCTTGGGCGGCTTCTTCTGGTTGTTCTTGCAGCCCGGTGCGGCGGCGATCAGGGCCATCATCGCGCACGCGAGCGCGGCCCGTGAAACAAGTTTCGTTTTCAGCAGCAGGTTCAGTGTCATTTCATCGCCTCGAATCTGAGGTGTGCGTTCGGCTCAGCGCGGCCGCTGGGTCCAGATCGTGCCCTGCGGGCCATCCTTGATCTCGATACCCATCGACGCCAGTTCATCGCGGATCGCGTCGGCCCGCTTGAAGTCGCGACCGGCCCGGGCGGCGTTGCGCTCGGCAATCAGGCGCTCGACCTGCGCTGCGTCGATGCTCTCGCCCGTCGGCGCGATGCCGAGGCGATCGAGCAGTGCCGCGTCGGCCTGCTCGGGCAGTTCGAGCACGCCCAGCACGTTGTCGAGGCGGCGCATCATCGCCGCATCGGCGCGCGACGGCTCTGGCGTCTGGCTGATCCACTTGTTTATCGCGCCCAAAGCCCCGGCGATGTTGAGATCGCTGTCCATCGCCTCGCTGAACTCGCGCAGCACCGCCTCGTCGGCCGGGCGGTCCGAGCCGCTCGACTCGCCGCGCTCGACGAAGGCACGCCAGCGCTGGGTCATGCGCTGGGTGTCCTTGAGCCCCTGGAAGGTGAAGTTGGCGTTGGAGCGGTAATGGGTCTTGATGAGTTCGAGCCGGATGGCGGCGGGCCCGTAGCCGCGCGCGAGCAGGTCGCGCACGGTGAAGAACGTGCCCTTGCTCTTACTCATCTTCTGTCCTTCGACGAAGAGATGGCGCGGGTGGAACCAGTGGCGGGCGAAGTGATCAGCGCCGGTGGCGCCGCGGCTCTGGGCGATCTCGCATTCGTGGTGGGGGAAGATGTTGTCCTCGCCGCCGCTGTGCAGGTCGATGGTCGCCTCGCCGCCGCGGGCCAGCAGGTCCAGCGCCATGGCCGAGCATTCGAGATGCCAGCCGGGATAGCCCTCGCCCCACGGACTGGGCCAGCGCATGAGGTGCGTCGGATCGGGCTTCCAGAGCATGAAGTCGGCCGGGTGCTTCTTCACGGCCTGGTTCGCTTCATCGACGCGCCCGCCGGCGCCGCTGCGCAGTTGTTCGAGGGTGTTGCCCGACAGTTGGCCGTACTGCGGGAACGACTGCACGTCGAAGTAGACCACGCCGTCGCTGGCCACGTAGGCGTGCCCGGTGTCGATGAGCTTCTGCGTCAGGGCGATCATCTGCGGCACATACTGCGTGGGGCGCGGCATGATGCTCGGATCGTCAAGTACCTCGCTGGCGACCTTGAGACCCAGCACGCGCGCGTCAGCCAGGAACGCTTCGGCGTAGAACGAGCCGATCGCGTACGGGTCGTCGGGATCGAGACTCACGCCCGGTGGGAGCTTGCCCGCCTTCTTCGATTCGAGCAGGCGCTGGCGGGCGATCTCGAGTTTGTCCGGCCCGCCGCCGTCGGCCGCCTCGTCATCGACCATGTGCCCCACGTCGGTCATGTTCATGACCTGGCGGACCTGGTAGCCGCTGAACTCGAGGTAGCGGCGCAGGACATCCGCGGCGAGGAAGGAGCGGAAGTTGCCGATGTGGGCGAAGTCGTAGACGGTGGGCCCGCAGGAGTAGAACGTGACGCGCGGCGGATGAGCCGGTGCGAAGGCCTGCTCCGAGCGGGTCAGCGTGTTGTAGAGCACCAGAGGCATGCGGCAACGGTACGGGCCGACGACGGGCATCTCCACAGGATGCACGGGTGTCAGCGGTCGCGACTCAGCAGGATGGCGTCCACGGCCTGCATGGCCGCGTCCATCACGGCGGCGGCGTCGGCCGGGTTCACCATCAGCGGGTCGGGCACGACGTAACGCGCATCCGTCGGGAACTCATCCAACTGCTCGCGCGGCAGGATCGGGATGTTGTGCGAGTCGCTCTCGTTGAGCAGCTTCTGGCATTCGCTGCTGAGCAGGTACTCGGCGAAGAGTTGCGCATCGGGGTTGTCGGGCCGGCCGGCCACGAGGCTGACGGTGTTGGGGATGAAAAGCGTGCCGTGCCCGAGCCGGTCGCCGTGGCGCGGATACACGAGCGAGATCCGATGGCTGTTGCGCTGCAGGGCCCAGACGTCATCGGTATCCGTCAGGGCGAGATCGGCCAGGCCCTGCGCGACTTCGCGGGCGGCCTGCGAATTGCCGCTGACGATGCGGATGTCGTTGGCCTTGAGGGCTTCGAGGAACTCGGTGGCCTTGTCCGTGCCCCAGAGCACGAACCACGCAGCGACGTGGCCGCGCGTCGTACCGTAGTTCGGATCGGCCATGACCACGCGGCCTTTGAAGCGCGGGTCGGCCAAGTCGCGCCAGTAGCGCGGCGGGTCTTTGACGCGCTCCGGGTCGTAGGCGACGACGCGCGCGCGGGCGGCCAGGCCGTACCAGCGCCCCTGTGGATCGCGGAAGATCGCCGGCCAGTCGCGCGTGGCATCGCTCTCCCACGCCTGGAGCAGCCCCTCGTCGGCGAGCTTCTGCGTCAGGAACACCTCGCTCGACCAGAACACATCGGCCTGCGGGTTGTCGCGCTCGGCGCGGAGGCGCTCGACGAGGCCGGTGGTCTTGGTGGCCTCGGAGTCGTAGCGCGGCAGCACGAGGACCTCGGGATGCTTTTTCTGGAACGCGGCGAAAATGACCTCCGCGTACTCCTGGTCGGCGCTCGTGTACACCACCACGGTGCGCCGCGAAGGCGGCTGCGTGCACGACGTGATCGCCGCGCCGCACATCCCGATGAGCAGCGCCGCGCGAAGCATGTTCGCCGCCATTCTCGTTTGAAGCAGGGTCACGGCGCTCTCCGTAGATGAATCGAGGCGCGGCGGAAACCGGGCCGTGTTCATGATACGGGATGTGCGATGAGCCGGGCGATGGCGGCGCGATGGATCAGACGATCCAGCCGACGATGGTCAGCAGCCCGATCCAGAAGACGCAGCTCAGGCCGACGACGATTCCTCCCGCGAGCCACGCGGGGAAGAGGTCGATCGGTTCGGGTCCGGGCTGGAAGTCATCGCCGCCGTGGCCTCCGAATCCCGTTCTGACCGCGTCGTGGAGGCAGCCGGAGAATTCGGGCGCGGGGCCGGTCGCCAGGCCGGACATTCGCGCAACGGGTTGGGTGGGAGAGAGATACATGTTGCCCAATTCAATTCGGCGCGATCGGGGCGTCGCTTAAGGTGCTTTCGAAACCGCACTGCCGATAATGGGCGCCGGGCGGAAACCCGGAACGACCTTCCCCGGCTATGCTGCGTTTCATGCCAGTGAGATGAATTTCATCGTGGACCGCGAAAAGCCAGTCAGACGTGGATGGAGCCGCTGGTTTGCAATCGCGGCTGTCTTGATCTGCGCGCTGGTCCCCGCGGCGAGGCTGACCGGACCGAGCGACCTGCACGACCAGACGCAGGAAAAGACCAGCGCTTATACGACTGATCTCGCCCTGCACGCGGGCGACTGGCGGCGGTGGGTGCTGCCGATGCAGCAGGGCGCGTACCCGGCGACGAAGCCGCCGCTGTACAACTGGCTCGCGACGCCGGCGGTGCAACTCACACAGGGCCGATGGGAGTGGCCGCACCATCTGCCCAGTCTGCTGGCGTACGTGGTGGTGTGCGCGTTGTTGTGGAAGCTCGGCGAGCACATCGATCCGAAAGGCCTGACCGGGCCGCTCGCCGCGATGATCCTCGCGTCGAACTACGCGTGGTTCAAACTCAGCGTGCTCGTGCGGCCGGACACGCTGCTGTCGCTCTGGCTCGTGCTGGGCTGGATCGGCGCGACGGTGGTGCTCAGCGGCGCGGCGGGCGCTGCGAAGCGCAACCGGTGGCGGGCGGTGGTCTGGATCGCGTGCGCGCTGGCGGTGCTGACCAAAGGCCCGCCGGCCCTGCTCATTCCGCTGTTCATCGTGGCGCTGGGCTGCTTTACAGCCGAGCCAGGCAGCGGCCCGGCGGCGCGGCTGCGGCGAGCGGGCTGGGCGCTGCGGCAGTGCGGCGCGCACTGGGGCCTGCCGCTCGTGCTGGGCGTTACCGTGGCCTGGCTGGGGCTCGTGTGGTGGGTCAATCCCGATCACCTCTACAACACGCTCATTCGCGAGGAGTTCGTCGATCGCGCGATGGGCACGGGCGATGAGGGCGTGAAGCATGGGCCATGGGATCTGCTGCGAACGGCGCTGAACATGCCGCTCTACTTCGTGACGCGATTCCTGCCGTGGTCGGTCTTTTTCTTTGGCGCGCTCATCGACCTGCGGCGCGGCCGCGGAACGATTCGGGCCGAGGGCACGGCGGTGGATCCGGCGCGCCAATGGATGCGCAGCGGCGTGATTTACACGGTGCTCGTCGTGCTGGCGTTCACACTCTCTGCGGGCAAGCGGGCCGATTACATCGCTTCGGCGTATGTCTCGGCGTCGCTGGTGACGGCGTGGTGCCTGGCGCATCTGGGCTGGAGACTCGCCGCCCGGCAGCCGGCGCTCATCCTCGCCACCGCGGCGCTCACCACGGCAGCGCTCATCGTGCACGAGCGCCTCAACGCGTATGCAGTGAGACATCCACTGTCGGAATCACTCTGGGAGTTTGCCCGCGAGGTTCGGCCGGAGATCGAAGCCCAGCCGCTTCCGCTCGAGTTCTATCGCACGGGCGTGGCGCCGCTGCAGGTGATGCTGCACCGCTCGCAGCCGGTGCTCGCCTCGCCGGCCGAACTGGCCGAGGCGGTTGAAGGCAGGGAGATGGTCTGGCTGATCGTGACCGATCGCGGTCTGGGCGAAGTGCTCGAGCAGGCCCGGCTGCACGGCTGGTCGCTCGACCTGCGGGCGAGTTCGACGCCGGCCAGAGGGAGCGAGGCGGCGGCGCTGGAGATGCGCCTCTACCACGTGAGCCGCCAGCCGGGCAGCGAGCCATAGCGCCGCGAGACGAACTTGAGGATTTCATGCCCGAGGCGGTGAACCTCCGATAAGTCCGACATCGGTCATCATGGTCGTGATCGACGTCTGGGGCTCAAGGGGCTGCGCGTGCGAACCATCGCGATCATCAATCAAAAGGGCGGCTGCGGCAAGACGACCACCGCGATCAACCTCAGCGCCGCCGCAGCGCGCCGGGGCAAGCGAGTGCTGCTGATCGACCTGGACCCGCAGGGGCACTGCGCGCTGGGGCTGTCGGTGCCGGCGACGTCGATCGAGAAGCAGATCGGCGATGCGCTGATGGCCGATCTCAATCGCTCCTTCGACGCCACCGACCTGACGTGGCAGGCGGGGGACAATCTTGATCTCATTCCCAGCTCGGTGCGGCTTGCGGCTCTCGAGGCGGTGAGCGGCGGGCTGTCGCGGCTGCCTGACCGGGACCGGCGCCTGGAGCAACTGCTCCGCTGGGTCGCGCCGCGATATGACCTGTGCGTGCTTGATTGCCCGCCGCACATCGGCCTGCTGACGTTCAATGCGCTGCGGGCCAGCAGCGAGATCATCGTGCCTGTCGAGACAAGTTACTTTGCTCTGCAGGGGGCGGAAAACCAGGTTCGCACCATCGACACGGTGGCGCGGCGCATCGGGCGGTCGCTCTCGGTGGTGCTGCTGCCGACAATGTTCGATGAGGGCGTCCGTCTGTCGCGCGAGATTCTCGAAGAACTCCGGCGGCGCTATGGCCAGAGCGTGGCGCCGATCACGATTCGCTTCTGCGCTTCGCTGCGCGAGGCGGCGAGTTTCGGTCAGCCGATCTTCGAATACGCGCCCGAGTCCACGGGCCGGCAGGATTACGAAGCGCTGGCGCAGTGGGTGGAGGCGTACCGCCCGCCGCGACGCGCGGAGTTTGACGGGATTCCGGTTCATGCGGCCGCTGATGTTTCAGCTCCGGCGGTGGAGACGTGCGTCGGACCCACGTGGCCGCGGCCGAGCGCCGAAGGCGGCAACCGCGCCGCGGAATTGGCGCAGCGGGCCCGCTACCTGCTGCAGCGGCGCTTCGAGACGCAGGCGAGCGAGGCGACGAGTCTTGCCGAGGCCGAGATGCGGCCGGCGTCCATCAGGCCCGCATCCGCAGCGGCGCCGACTCCCGCCGCGGTGGAGTTGGAGCGTCGGCCGGCGGCAACCGGGTGCCGCATCAGGATGGTGTACCGCGCCGCGCACAGTGCCGAGCGCGTTTTCATCGCGGGTGACTTCAATCAGTGGACGCCGCAGGAAACGCCGATGCGATTCAACGAGTCGCAAGGGGAGTTTGAGGCTTGGCTCACGCTGCCGCCGGGGCGTTACCGCTACCGCTTCGTCGTGGATGGGCACTGGATCATCGACCCGGATAATCCGCGCACCGAACCGAGCGCCGCGGGCCAGTTGCACAGCCTGCTTACCGTGGCGGAGGATTCTGCCGCGCCGGCGAGAGACCCGGCGGGATGAGCGGGAGACGACGACGGGCCGGACGATCATGACGAACTCGAACCTGCCATACTCACGCGACGCCTACGACGACCTGGCTGATCTGTTTTTGACTGATCCAGAGGTGGCGCCGCCTCATGCCGAAGTGTCTGACCGGAGTGCGGTCGAGCCGTTGCGTTTTCCCGCGCCGGCGGGAGCACCAAATGAGCCCGGCCGGCCGGTGGGCAAGCCGCGATCGCGCGGGCGGCTGCTCGCCATGATGCGCGTCAACCTGCCGGTGATCGCGGGGCCGTGGCTGGAACAGGCTGCCTCCGTCCTCGCGAGCGAACTCGGCCCGGTGGCGCTGCTGCGCGAGCGAGGCTCGCACGTGATGCTCGATCTCATCGCCGGTCGGGCGGGTCAGCAGGCCGTCGCGGCGCTGCGATCGGACTCGCACCCGGCGACAACGCTGGAGTCGGCAGTGAGGCAACTGCGCGACGTGATGGCGTGCTGGGCCATCGAGGCGCCGACGCCATCGGCATCCGGCGAGGTCGACTGGTCGCAGTTCGACGAGATTGTGCTCCTCACCGGGGCGGACGAAGCGGCAACCGTCGCCGCCTTTGCGCAGGTCAAGTCGCTGCAGGCCGTGGTCGAGGTCATGCCTCGTCTGTGCCTTATTGTGGTTGGCAGCGAGGATGATGCAGCACGGCGAGCGGGCGGCCGCATCGCGCGGGCGTGCGAAGAGTCGCTCGGCTGCGATGTCGAACTGCGGGCGGTGGTGCGTCGCATGCAGCCCGTGCCGATGCGCCATCTCGGGCGGTTCGATCGCCTCCAAGGTAGCGCTGCGGTCATCGCGCGGGTGCTGGCCGAGGCCGGCGCGGCGCCGCGGGCGGCGTCAGTCGCGGCGCCGACTCCGGCACCGGTGGCGGCAAGCGTGCCGCCGGAAGTCGTCCGGGACGCGCCGCCGCGCATCGCGCTGCGGCCGGCGGCGCTGAGAACCGGAGCGGTCGAACCGCGCTCCGGGCGGTCGGCTGAACTGCCTGTAGTTGAGGTTCCATACCCGAACGAACGTGCCGTTGCGTCCGCACGCGAGCGGAATCGAAGTGATGGCGCCACCGAGAGGGCTGGCGCGCCGTCTCAGCCGCACGAGCCGAGCACAGCGCCCGCCGCAACGCTGGTGTCCCTGCTCCCCGACCTGCGGCCGCTGGACGCGAGGTGCCCGCGGGCGCCGGAAGTCGAACTCGCATTCAACCGGCTGGGGCGTCTGCACGCGCTGGTCGAGGATGACGGGGACGTTTCGCTGCACCATCTGATCGCGGCGGGCGACTGGGTGAAAGCGCACGGCTGCCTGCTGGTGAAGTTGGACCCGTGGCTGGCGGCGGCGGGCGGCGACGCGTGCGCCGAGCCGGTGCTGCACCTGTTCACGGCCCAGCCGCGGCAGCGGCGGGTGCTGGCCGAAGGCTCGCTGCGGGTGCACATCCTGGTGCGCGACGAGAGCGGTTGCGTCGTGGCGCATCTCGATTTGAACTGATACGGTCCAAGACACCTGAGCGTCAAAGCGCGCCCGCGTCAAGGGAAGGACGCTTCCGCAAAGGCCAGATCGGGACATGAGAAAAACAAGCGAGCCGCTCCGTCGAGAGCGGCCCGCGCAGGTGGATGTTGAGTTCAATTATTGCCGATTGATGCGGCCGTCGCGGACTTTGATCATTCCGAAAAGCATTCCGCGGCCGGCACGCTCGTTGCTCGTCTCAATCGAGATCGCCTCGATGCCCTGGATGAAGGAGGCGCCGTTGAATTCTGCAACGGAACGCTGATCGAGCGAGATCTGAAGTCGGCCGTCCGCCCGAGCAGCCAGAACGAGCGTGTAGTTGTGGTGTGCTTCCCAAGTCAAGTTGGGCACGGGCTCATACGCGCCGCCGCCCTGGCCGTCCGGGACGAGCACGAAGATGCCGCCGCCTGCCGCGAACTTGACGCGCGTGACGACGCGGTTGTTTGACAGGTTCTTGGGCGTGACGTACCAGCTGACATCCGTTCTGTCGAAGGCGAATTGCATGGTCATCACATAGTCATCCCCGGTCGGCTGAGGAATGCTCGCGAACGTCGGACTGGTGACAAGCGTTTCAAAACCGAACGCCGCGCCACGCGAAACGACACCAACGCCTGTCCGCCGATCCGTCTGACCCCAGCGCATCACGGTGGCGAAGCCGGGAATGGATTGCCAGCCATGCTGTCCATTCAGCTCACCGGCCTCGAATTGGCGTACTGCGTTCGGATGTACGCTGAACGGCTCCTCGTAGTAGATCACGAGCGCTGCGTTGGCCGTAGAGGCCACGAGCGCCACGAGGGCGGCGACGACAGCGGTGATGTGCGAATACCTGATCATCTTGCGTTCTCCACTTCTGTGACTTTGGCGCGCCCCTCTCGACGCGCTGCAACCCCCGATTGAACACGCCGGCGGCGCGTTACCTGAACCCATGCGGATGGCGCATCGGGCGATGGACCGGCCCTTCAGTAGACCCCGCCGCCGCGGAAATGCAAGCCGCAGCGGCAGATTTGCGGCGGATCACGCGCTTTTCCCTGCGTTTTCGGCAGATCCTGCCGCGCCTTACCAGATCATATACGTCAACTCGCCCCGATCCGGTTGCCGAATTCCCCGCGTTCGAAAAGATGGATCCGATCGAGGTCGATTCGTAGGCTCTCGCGGCTTCCCGGCTTAACAGCCGCTGTCGCATCCACGCGGGCGACCAGCCGCCGCCGCGTCGGACTGGCCAGGAACAAGTCCATGCGGTCGCCGAGGGGCTCGACCACCTGCACCTCGAGTTCGATGGCTGCGGCGTGGCCGTTGTCCGCCGCCTTCGTGGCGAGGCTGAACGCTTCGGGCCGCACGCCGAGCACGATCTCCCGCCCGGCGATTCGCTCCGCTGCCGTCCGCAGCCTCTCGGGCAAAGGAATGCGAAGCCCGTCTTTCTCAGCCGCCCACAGCCGCCCCTGCTCGGACTCGATGCGGACGTCGATGAAGTTCATGGGCGGCATCCCCAGGAACCCGGCGACGAACCGGTTGGCGGGCTGGCGATAGACCTCCAGCGGCGTGCCCACCTGCTGAACCACGCCCTGGCTCATGATGACCACCCGGTCGCCCAGCGTCATCGCCTCTTCCTGATCGTGGGTGACGTAGATGGTGGTGGTTCTGAGGCGCTGATGCAGGGCCTTGAGTTCAGCGCGGGTTTCGACGCGCAGTTTGGCGTCGAGATTGGAAAGCGGCTCATCAAAGAGGAAAGCCTTGGGTTCCCGGACGATGGCCCGGCCCACCGCCACGCGCTGCCTCTGGCCGCCCGAGAGTTGGCGGGGTTTGCGGTCGAGCAGGTTTTCGATGCCGAGGATCCTCGCGGTCTCATGCACCTTGTGGTCGATTTCAGCGCGGGGCACTCGCCGGAGTTTGAGCGCAAAGGCCATGTTGCGATGGACCGTCATGTGCGGGTAGAGCGCGTAGTTCTGAAAGACCATGGCGATGTCGCGGTCTTTGGGATGCACGTCGTTGACGACGCGTCCGGCGATGCTGACTGTGCCTGAGGTGATCGATTCCAGGCCGGCGATCATGCGCAGGGTGGTGGACTTGCCGCAACCTGAGGGTCCGACGAGCACGACGAACTCGCCGTCGGCGATGTCGAGGCTGACATCATCCACAGCGCGGACCGGTCCGGGGTAATCCTTGCAGACGTGGCTCAGGACCACTTCGGCCATCGCGCGGTTTCTCCTCGTGCAGCGGCCGCGCGCCGTGATGCGTCGGCTGCGAGCATAGTAGACGCGGCGGGACGATGCGGAGCGGACTTGCCCAACCGGCGCAACCGGCACGGATTGCCGCGTGCGGGCCATCGAGTCCGAGAGTTGAGCCCTCGGTGGGCCGACATCACTGGCAGCAGGGGGTGGATGCCATGCCACAGAGCAAGCCGTCGAAGAACTTTGATCAGATCAAGCCTTTCCTTCGCATGCTCGAAGGATCGATCGACGACGCCCGCAAGCGCCGCCTGGGGCACGATTCGCTCCCGCCGTCGCCGGGTGTCGCGGGCCGCGCCGCCCCAGCGCCGGCAAGCGCCGCGCAGCCAGGCCCGGGGAACCCGATTCCGATGCCGGCCAACCACGCAGCACCGCCTGCGGCCGCGCCCGAAGCGGACCGACCGCTGCGCGCCACTCCCATCAAGCCCAAGCAGTCGCTGCACCCGACGGGCTTTCGCCCGACCGGCTCCTGATCGGGGGACTGAAGCGAAGTTCAATGGTCCGCAAACGGCGCGTCATGCGCCGCAGGGCTTTCCCACGCTCTCAGGTCAGCCCCTGTTCACATCGTCAATGGCTTCAATGGCTTATGCCTCTTCGGCCGCTGGTCGAATTGGATCTGCAGTGCAGCGCCCCGGGCTGATGGCGCCATCGGCTTGCGGGTAGGGTCCGAATCGGGTGGTGGGGAAGTGAAGGATGTGGTCATGTCAGGTCCCAATATCATCAACCCGAATCTCGCGGTGCTCGACCGGCTGGGCGAAACGGCCGTCGTCACGCTGACGATCGAGGTCCTCTCGGGCGACGAGACGGCCTTGATGCTCCGCGAACTGCTCACGAGCGTCTACCAGCAGGGCAACAAGCACTTCATCCTCGACCTGCAGAACGTCTCCTCGATGGACTCGGTCTGTGTCGGCGTGCTGGTGGAGATGCTCACGCAGATGCAGCAGACGCGCGGCGGCGGTCGGATTGCTCTCGTGAACGCCGACGGCAACGTGGCGTACCTCTTCCGCATCACGCGGCTCGATCGCGTGTTCCCGATCTGCCGAGACGTGATGACGGCGCTCACCGCCGTTGAGCACGCGAGCGCGGCATGAGCCGGCGCGGCGAAGCATGCGTCTGCTGATTCGAACACGCCTCATGGAGCGCCTGGGCCGAACGTACTCGACGCGTCGCAGTACGAGCGGCGGTGAGACGATCGGCTGCGCTGTTTGCAGTGCGTCCAGCGAGAGCGAGCCCGAGTTCGACCCTGAAGCCTCGGGGTGAGATGCTCGTTATGAAGTGGTTGCGCCGCACCTTCTTCAGCGCGGCACAGGATGAGCGCGCGGGCAAGTCCTGCAGCGTCAGGCGCTTGCTGCGCGCTGCGATCCGCCGCGCCCCGCGCAGACCGAATCAGGCAAACTGCACCAATGGCACGATGACTTGACTGAAGCATGATTGCCTCTAGCGAGGCGGCGCAATCGGCCTCGTCGAGACATCGACTGCACGATGACTCATCAGCCAGTTCGGACGCTCACCCCTAGCGCGCGTCGCGTCGGACGAGTGAGCGCAGTACACCGCCCGCGGGGTGGCCATGGCCCCGAACGGGCGCGGGAAACGCAAGAAGGGATGTGCGACATGAGAAGCAGTATCTGGAAGTTGGCGGCAGGCGCCGCAGGCGCGCTGACGCTCGTACTCGCGACGGCGTGTGAGACGACCGACGATTCGCAAACGCGCCAGGAGCCCGCCGAACCTGTGGTGCGTGAGCAGCAGGTCGCGCGGGCTGAACCGACTCCACCGCCCGCGGCGCCAGAGGCGCCTCCGGTCGCCGCGCGCGCGGCGCCGCAATGGTGGCCGACGATGAAAAACGACCGAACGATGCGCTGGACGGCCATGTGCTTCCCAACCGGCGATCCGCTCACCAGCGTGCTCGGCATCGAGAAGGGCATGCCCAACGAGACCAGGCTCAACCAGAACTTCAACTACAGGATCCTCGTCACCAATCTGACGGCCAACACGCTCGAGAGCGTCGTTCTGTACGAAGATTTCGGCCAAAACCTTGAGTACTACGCATCGACGCCGTCCGCTTCGACCGGCGGCGGGCGCATCTCCTGGGTGCTCGGCACCATGGCGCCGCGCGAAACGAGGAACATCGTCGTCACCGCGAAACCCGCAGCCGAGGGAACGGTCGGCGCCTGCGCGAGCGTGACCTACGCCACGTCGTTCTGCGCCAATGTGCCCGTCGTGTCGCCCAAGCTCAAGATCGTCAAGACCGGTCCGGCTGAAGTCGTGCGGTGCGACGAGATCGTCTACAACATCGAGGTGTCGAACGTCGGAACCGGCGCCATCAACAACGTGAGAGTGATCGACACGCTGCCCAAGGGAATGACCACCGTCGAAGGTCGCAACGTCTTCGAAGCGGCCGTGGGCACGCTCGAGGCGGGGCAGATGAAGCGCTACTCCTTCCGCGCCGAGGTGGGGTCAAAAGGCAAGTTTGAAAACCGCGCTGTCGCGACGGGCGATGGCGATCTGACGGCCGAGTCGGCTCTTGTGTCCGTCACGGCGCGCGAACCGGCCCTGGAGATCACCATGTCCGGGCCCAAGGAGATCTTCCTCGCCGTGCCGGTGACTTTCGAGATCACCGTGACCAATAAGGGCGACACGGCGGCGACGGACACGGTGCTCGAAAGCGCCACGCCCTCCGGCGCGGCGCTCGTCGCTGCTTCTGATGGAGCGACCGCAGTCGGCGGCAAAGTCCTTTGGAAACTCGGCACGATCGCCGTGGGCGCCTCCAGGAAGGTCTCCATGACTCTGCGAGGGGATCAGCCCGTCTCGCTCCGCAATCTTGTCACCGCCAAGGCCTACTGCGCCTCGGCCGTGACCGCGACTGCGGATACCGTGGTGCGCGGCATCCCGGCGATTCTGCTCGAGGTCGTGGACTTGTCTGACCCCATCCGCGTCGGTGACAACGTGACGTACCAGATCACCGTCACCAATCAGGGATCCGCGATGGACCACAACATCACTCTCGTGTGCACGCTCGAGGAGAACCAGCAATTCGTCTCCGTGAGCGGGGCGACGAGCGGAAGAGTCGCGGGCAATGTCATCACGCTTGCGCCGCTGGCGCAACTCGCGCCCAAGGCCGAGGCCGTCTGGAACGTCACCGTCAAGAACGTCACGACCGGTGACGTCCGTTTCACGGTCGCCATGCGGAGCGACAACATCACTCGCGATGTCGAGGAGACGGAAGCCACGAACGTGTGGCGGTGATTCGCCGCTGTCGGTGGCTCAAAGCACCACGCCAGTGCGGCGCCCGGAGTCGAAAGACTTCGGGCGCCCTTCGTTTTTGAGGTCCGAGGGCAGTGGGGGCGATCGCCGCCGGCACTGTTCCTTGGGAATCCTGAACGATCTTCGCGGGTTATGGTTAGGGCGCCGACCACCTGCACTCCGCGGGAGGCGGCGCGTGTGAAAGCGAGGACCATGTGGCGGGGATGCGATTGGGCCGAGTCGTTGGTGCGTGCCTGGGGGGTTTGGTGGTGTCGCTGGCGGTGGTCGCACCAGCAGCGGCCCTTGCGGCGCCGCCGGTCGATTCCGCAGCCGGTGATGACCTGAGCCGCGTGCAGGTCTCGGCGTCGAGTGCCGATCTGCTCCGGTCGATCGTGCGCCAGATGGGCTTTGATGAGGGCGAAGCGAAGTGGTCGGGCCGCTGGGCGGAGTTGATCGTGACCGATCAACAGTGGCGGGCGCTCGAGCAACTCGGCTGCGACGTGCAACTCATCGAGCGCGGCCGACCTCTGGCGGACATCATCGCTCGGCGCCAGGCGCTCCGCGACGGCCCCGATTACCCGGACCTCGCCGAGGTGCTGGCACAGATGCAGGACGCCGCGACCCAGTACCCGTCGATCTGCGAACTGGTCGATCTCACCGCTCGCTACAACGCGCCGCCGACCTTCGAAGGCCGCCACCTCTACGCGGTGAAAATCTCGGACAACGTGGCGATCGATGAAGACGAGCCGCCGATGCTCATCGTCGGCGCGCACCACGCGAGGGAGATCGTCACGCCGGTCATCTCGCTGCTGGCGATGGACAACCTGCTCAGCGGCTATGCGGGCGACCCAGCCATCCGCGACCTGGTGGACAGCCACGAAATCTGGATCGCGCCGGTGTGGAACCCCGACGGCTACAACCACGTCTTCACCGTCAACAACATGTGGCGCAAGAACCGCCGCGTCTTTGCCCAGGGAGTCGGCGTCGATCAGAATCGCAATTACCCGCTGGGCTGGGAGCGGCCGTGCTCGGGCACGACCAACCCCGGCAGCGAGACCTACAAGGGACCCAGCGCCGGCTCCGAAGCCGAGACGCAGACGCTCATGACCTGGTCCCGCGACGTGCGCTTCGCCAAAGTGATCGACTACCACTCTTCGGGACGCGAGACGCTCTACGCCTACAACTGCACGAGCCACCCATTCGAGTCGTACCTTGAGGAGGAAGCATCGGGCCTGACGCTCGCGTCGGGCTACGTCGATGCGCGCCTGCCCAGCGCCGAAGGCGAGCACTTCCAGTGGCAGGCGGGCCATTTCGGCACGCAGGCGTTTCTCATCGAGACGCACACAGAGTTTCAGCCGTCGTATCAGAGCGCGCTCGACGAGGCCAACCGCGTCTGGCCCGGCATCGTGTGGATGCTCGAGCATCACCTGCCAGTGACGGGCCGCGTCACGGAAGCCGGCAGCGGCGATCCCCTGGAGGCGACCGTCACGCCGGTGGGGGTGAATTACGTGCTGGGAGAGGGCAATTCGTCCAGCCCCCTGACCGGCCGCTTCTACGCCGCGTATCCCGCCGGCGCGTACGACGTGGCTTTTGAAGCGCCGGGCTACCAGACGCAGGTCGTGCACGTTGATGTGCAGCCCGGGTCGCCGAGCGTGATCGATGTCGCCCTCAACCGCACGCTCATTTCGTTCGACTTGCCCAGCGGCGTGCCATCCACCATTCATCCGCGCTTCGATCGATTTTCTCTGCGCATCGATGAATCCGAGCCGGGTTCGCTCGAGCCGGGCACCGCGATGCTCCATTACGGACCGCCGGGCGGGCCCTACGAGAGCAACCCGCTCGTTTCGATGGGCGGCGGCGCGTGGCTGGCGGTGTTCCCGCTCACGCCCTGCGGCGAGCCAGTCGCCTACTGGCTCAGCGCGGAGGATGTGAACGGCGTGCTGGTGGTGAGCCCCGCCGCCGCGCCGAATGAAACGTACCTCGCGCTCTCGTCGACCGGCGTTCAGACCGTGTTTGAAGACAACTTCGAAACCAGCCTCGGCTGGACGACCGCCGTCAACGGCGCCACCGCGGGCCAATGGCAGCGCGGCGTACCCGTCAACGATCCCAACTGGGCCTACGACCCCGAGACGGATGGCGACGGCAGCGGCTCGGCGTTTCTCACGCAGAACGAACTCGGCAACACCGACGTGGACAACGGCGCGGTGCTGCTCACCTCGCCCGTGTTCGATCTCTCCGCCGGCGGTGCGAGCATCGGTTACTTCTACTACCTCAATCTCACGAACGAAGACGGCAGCGACCGTCTGCTCGTTGAACTTTCCAGCAATGGAACCGGCGGGCCGTGGACGCCCGTGATCGCGCACACCACCAACGGCGGTCTCGCGTGGCGGCAGCACACCATCTCACAGGCCGACCTCGACGCAGCCAGCATCACCATGACGGCCAGCATGGCCCTGCGCTTCACCGCCAACGACGCCGGAGCGCAGTCCATTGTTGAAGCAGGCATCGATGGCGTGTCCATCACGACGTCGCGCTGCGATCCGTTCCCGATCCTCGTGGTGGGCAGTCTCGTCGGCGGCCAGTCCGGCCAGTTCGACGTCACGAGCGCCACGCCGAATCAACTGGCCTACCTGATTTACAGCCTGCGCGGCTACGGCACGACCAACGTGCCGCCGCTGGGCGTCACGCTTGATCTCGCTCAGCCCGTTCAGGCCGGCACGGCGAAACGCACCGACGGCCAGGGCGCAGCGCGCTGGACGCTCCCGATTCCCGACGTGCACAACGTAACGGTGTGGTTCCAGGCGGCGCAGCAAGGCCGGACGAGCAACGTGGTGAGGACCGTAGTGCAGTAGACCGTCGGCTTCCGCCGCCGGCTGTGGCGCGAGGGATCATGCTGGGACGTGGGCAGTTGAGTCCGCGCTTACGGACTCTTCTCGGTCCAGTAGCGCCTCACCTTGCCGTCGATGAGTTCGAAGCAGGTGGTGGTGGTTTCTTCCTTGTGGTTCCAGCCGTCGTAGAGGAAGAGGAACTCGCCGCTGCTGCTTTCGCTGCGGCGGTACTCGTAGCGCCAGATCTCGCCTTTCACCCCGTCGCGCTCGAAGGTCTTGCGAGAAGTCGGCGCGCCGAACGCGGCGTCGAGCCAGTCGGCGCTGGTTTGATTCGGCTGCACCTGCGCGAGGCTGGCGCTGGTGATGCGCCGGCCCTGCACGCTGACGGTCTTGTTGCCGCTGACGATGTTGCAGCCGCTCAGTGCGACGGCGGCGAGCAGAGTCGTGGCGAGGGTGAACTGACGGGCGCGAGTCAGAGTGGGCATGGTCCATCTCCTGGCGCTGCGGGGCGCAGCGGTAGAGGCTTTCAGCGATCATCGGCAATGCGGCAACACCACCTGCATCGCATCATAGGACGGCGCTGCCGCGAGGTTATTCGCCACTTCCGTTTGGCGCGGCCGATCGCGGCAAGGCAGTCGGAAACGGGTCCCAGCGGCTCAGATCGAAGCGCCACCGGCCCGGATCAGCGCGCCAGGGCAGTCCGGGGCGCGGGAAGCAGTCGATCGCATCGCTGCCTTCGTGCATCCGCACCAGGCCCAGATCGAGCGCCAAGCCCTCGGTCACCGCGCGCGGCAGCGAGAGCGTCACCGTCCAGCGAGCTGGTTCGAGAGCGGTCGTAACGTCGCGGGCGTCGAGCAGCGCCGATCTCTGCCAGTCGCGCACCGAGCCGTCGGGCAGGACGGTCAGCGCGATGACAGGCTCATCGAACGGGCCGAGCAGGATGGTGAGCGATTCGTAGCCGACGAGTTCGCTCCAGTGCGCGACGGCGTCGGTCGGCGGCGGTGACTGCGGCGCATCGCCCTGCGGCGGCGGCAGCGGCTGCGCGAGAGTGCAGGAAATCGTCAGTTGCCACTCGTCGGTTTCGGGATGGCGGCGCACGAGCAGCGCCGTGGGGCGCGCGGGGTCGGACGGCTCGGGCTGGCCGGCGAGCCACGTTGCCAGCGTCCAGCTGCGCCAGCGTACCTCGATGCCGTAGCCGGGCGGCAGCACCAGGGCCGACGGCGCGAGCAGCGCAAGCGTGCGATTCGTGTCGAGCACGCGCACGATCAGGCGCTCCGAAGGCGGGGCCGTGTCGCGCCCGAGGCGCGCGCGCCCGACGCTGGCGGGCGCGAGGCTCAGGTCGGCGAGCTGCCTGGGCGGATTGGCGAACGACATCGAGGCGCTCTGCGCTGCGGCCGAGAGATTGGCACAGGCCAGTCTGACTTCAAGTCCGGCGTCGGATTCGATCCACGGCGCTGCGTCGGGCTGGCTCGACAACCAGGACCTGAGGCGCAGACGCCACTCCTCATCGCGCGGCGCTTCGGTGAGGCGCGCCAGCAGGATCGCTTCGAGGCGGCTGAGATTGGCGTCCCACGCCGGCCAGGCGGCGAAGCGGGCCGGCCCGTCCCACGCCGTGCGAATGAGCATGGTTTGCAGTTGCCGCGAGAGTGATTCGTCAATGACGGTCAGGTCGCGCAGCGCCGCCATCCAGCGCCCGCTGGTCTGCCGGCCGAGGACGCGCTCGAGGGAAGTCTCGTCGGCCTCGCCCGCCGCTGCGTCGGGATTGACGTGCCGCCGCCACAGCGCGCGGCGGACTGCGTCGAGCGGCGACGTCGCGTCGGGCTCGGCGAGTTCGCTGTCGCCCGCAAATGGCGCGCTCGACGGCTCATCGGGGTCCGGCGTGACGGGCACAAGCACGGCGCGATCGGCGCCGATGTTGATTCCCGCGCCCGGCCAAGCCTGCGGATCATCGAGCATAATGACGTATGTCGCAACCGGCGCACCGTTCTGGCCCGGCCCCATCTCGTAAACCTCCGCGGGCGGCGCCGCCCACGGCCAGTGCGGGTAGCGCAGCACTGAATCGAGCCGGGGTTGGGGCGGCCGGGCGCCCAGGCGGCGCACCGGCAGCGTGACGCTGCTGCCGGCGTCGGTCCGGGCCTGCACGCTCGCCGGGGCGGCGGCAGATTCGCCGGTCCAGCGCAGGGGGATGAGCAGCGGCCGGTCGGGCAGCGTCGCGATGGAAGTCTCGAGCAGCGCGTAGCGGCCGGCGGCCTGGGTTCGCGCTTCGCCGGGGCGCTCTGTGCCGGATGATTTTCCCGTTTTGCACGCGCTCAGGCCAACGCAGACAAAGACGCACGCCAGCGCAACCGATAATCGCTGTGGCCTCCGCGCAGCGCGAGGCTTGCGGGGCGGACGTGGAGAAGGCGACGGTCTGGAGGATCGTCGGGGCATGGGTGGCGGCTGGCCCTCGTGGCTTGCCGTCACTTTAGCGCGGGCAGTCGAAGGAAGGGACGAGTCGATCATGGTCACGCCTCAGCCGCAAGGCACGCACCGCTTCGAGATCTATCTTCCCGAGGCGCGATCAGTGGCCGTGGCCGGCACGTTCTGCGAGTGGTCGCCTCAGCGCCACCTCATGCAGCGGCGCGGCGACGGGTGGTGGACCGCGGAAATCGAGATCGAGCCGGGCGATCATTCGTTCCAGTACGTCGTCGACGATCGCGAGTGGGTCGCGGACTTCGCGGCCAGCGGCGTGGAGCGCAACGGCTTTGGCTGCTGGGTGAGCCGGCTGTTCGTCAAGCCTCGCTCGAGCCGGCCGATGCTCGATCGCGAACTCGAAGCGATCGTCGAGCTCGTGCGCGAGGCGGCCGACCGCCTGCGCGACCCGGCCCCGCGCCCGCTGGCGTTTCCGCGCTCGGCCGAAGTCGCGGATGACGATGAGCGACTGGTGGCCTGAGTCTTGAATCAACTGCCCGCGCACCGTTCGAACGCCGGAAGATGATGTTCCGCGGACGCCCAGCGCAACCGTTCAAACGCGTCTCGAACGTCCTGTTGCTCAATGGTCGGCAGCAGCCGGTCGTAGAGGGCGATGTTCTCTCGCTCTGACCTGGCGGCCAGCACGCACGCTTCCGAGCGCGTGGCCGGCACTTCGAATTCGAATGAACCATACGGGTTGGCCGGCGCCTGCACGCCATACTTTTCCAGCAGCGGAGTCAGCAACATCTGATGACGGCGCTCGGCCTGGACAATGTTGACGAACGGTCTGATCTCACCCATCGAGGAGATGATCTCTGCATACAACGCCTCGGCGCGGCGTTCGTCGTCCAGAGCGGCGAGCAGTGCCCGTTGCGTGGGTTCGTCGAGCATCGCCACGCGTTGCGCGTCGGCAGATTCGCTCAGTGCCGTGGAGCTTGCGTTCTGGCTGCTGCACGACATGCTGACGCCGGTTGCCAAGGTCAGCATTACAGCGTGGCGGGATCTCATTGAAGTCGCTTTCATGGTTCACTTCCCGTCGAGTGATCGCTGGCGGCGCCTGGCCGCTTGTGGTGTGTACGCTGGCACTACCTGAGTGTCACCCGACTTACCACGCGCGGCTACGGGGAATCTCCCCCCGAATCTGTGGAGTGTGAAATCAGCAACACGGCCTCTCCGAACGCATCCTCCCGCGGTGCATCGAGTCTCCGGGTCGGAGCGATTGTCGGCGGGGCTCACGACGTCCACAGCGCGTCTCAAGAGCCGTGTTTTCGGACAGGTCGTCTCCAGCGGACGTGCGAAGAGTCTGCTACGGATAGGATTGCTCCGATAAGGCAGCAAGTCTTGTGCTTTGGGGGGCCAGCAATGGCTTCGGAAATGGCTCAATCGTCCGGAACGGCGGAGCGTCGAGTCGAAGATCTCATCTTCGTCGGCTTCAACTCGCGCGTGGCGGCCCTCGATCGCTACAGCGGCGAACTCGTCTGGCAGTGGAAAAGCCCCAAGGGCACCGGGTTTGTGTCGCTGCTGCTCGATGGCGACCGATTGATTGCATCAGTGAACGGCTACACGTACTGCCTCGAGCCGCTCTTCGGCCAGCAGGTCTGGGTCAATCCGCTGCGCGGCTTTGGGCTCGGCGTGCCCTCGCTGGCAAGCGTGCGCGGCATGACGGGCGCCAGCGGCATGGGCGCCCGCGCGGCCCAGCAGCAGCGCGCCGCCGCAGCGGCCGCAGCGGGCTGATGCATCAGGAGAGCGATACATGACCGACTCGGACATTCCGGATTTCAAGCCGATGACTCCGCCGCCCGGGCCCGGCGAGGATGGGCCGCGCGCAGGAGACGTCGTGCGCGTGCCGCCGGTGGGCACGGCCCCGCCGACGTATCGGCCGCATTACGAGCGGCTGCAGGAGTCGGCCTGGCCGCGCGTCATCGGCATCATCTGCATCGTCTTCGGCTCGCTGGGTTCACTCGGCGGCTTCTGCGGTGCGCTGGCGAGCCTGCTGCAGGGGGTGTTCTCAAGTTGGGCGACGCAAGCCGGTCAGCCCCAGGCGATGGCGGACGCGGCGGCGCGCTACACGCCGTATCTCGTCGTGGCCAACATACTCACGCTCGGCGTGGCGGTCGTGCTGCTCGTGGGTGGAATCGGCCTGGTCAAGCGCCGGCGCTGGTCGCGCATGGCGCTGCTGCACTGGTCGTGGATGAAGATGCTGGTGGCCGTCGTTGGCGGGGTGCTGGGATACCTTGTGCAGCAGGCGCAGTTTGAGGCGATGCAGAACGATCCGGGTATCTCCGGGCAGATGCCGGCTATGTTCGGATCCATCATGCGCACTTTCGGTGGCGTGGGGCTGGTCTTGCAGATCACTTGGTATTGGGCGCTGCCGGTCTTTACGCTCGTCTGGTTCAACCGGCGGCCGATTCGGCACGAGGTGAGCCAATGGAGTTGATCGCAGCCCGCGGAGCAGCGCGATGAACTGCAAGACCTGCGGCTATGCGCTCTGGAACCTCCGCGCCCGGGTGTGCCCGGAGTGCGGCCAAGGCTTCAGCCCGGCGGATTTCGAGTTCGCGCCCACGAGCGTAAAGTTCTGCTGCCCGCACTGCAATCAGGAGTATTACGGCACCGATGCGCAAGGCCACCTCGTGCCGCGCGAGTTTGAGTGCGTGACGTGCACGAAACCCATCACCATGGATGAGATGGTGGTGCTGCCGGCGCAGGGCCTGCGCGAGGCGGACACGGCGCCGTACCAGGTGCCGTGGCTGGTGCGGCTCGACAAGGGGCGCCTGAGCACGTGGTTGCGCACCGTGGGCTGGGGATTCGGCATGGCGCCGCAGGTCGGGCGGTCGCTGGGAACACAGGCGGGCGCCGGTGCGGCATTTTCGTTCGGCTCGAGTGTGCTCTTCATCATGGTGCTGCTCTTTGCGGGGTGGTTTGCAGCGATTATGTTTGCCAGCAGCACATCGGGCGGATTCGCGCTGCAACTCGTGGTCGGCGCCGGCGTGTCGCTTCTCGGGTCGCTGGCGGTCGCCGCGGCGCTGCTGGGCATCGTGATTGCCATGGCGCACGGCGTGCTGCGCATGATGGGCGAAGGCACGCGCGGCATGGGCCGCAGCACGGAGGCGATCGCCTACACGACCGGGCCGATGCTGACCGGCGCCGTCCCGTGCATGGGCATCTACATTCTGCCTCTCGGGTGGATCTGGTGGATGGTCAGCAGCGCCCTGGCGCTGGCCGAAGCGCAGAAAGCCCGGACCTGGAAGTGTTTCGTAGCGATGGCCGTGCCGGGCGTGGTTCTGCCGGGCATTCCGATCGCGTCGGTGTTCATTTCGGTTTTCTCGTCGATCGGCGCTTTCAGCGCGGCGATGCCGCCGGCTGGTTCCGGTATGGGCACGGACTTTTCCGTGACGATGCTGGGCATGGCGTGGCGCTCGCAGGCGGCTATGCAGGGCGGTCCCGTGACGGCGCACGGCAGCGCCTTCATGACCGGCGGGTTCGTCACGCCCAGCGCCTATCTGACCGCCGACTCAACGCTGTCGCCGGCGGATGTGCCCATCGGCTCGCACACGCTGGCCGACTTCTCCGCCGGCGCGCTCTCGCCGGCACAGCAGCAGTCCATCGACGCGGCGGGCGCAGCGCTTTCCCCTGCGACGATCGCGCACCGCGTGGGCGACATGGTCTTCACCTACCACGGCGTGGACCGCGGGCCGCAGTCCGATCGGTTGTGGATCGTCATCGCCTGGCCCGATCGCACGGGCGCGGCGGCGCTCGATCCAACGTACGAGATTGTCGTCGGCCGGGCCGACGGCGAGACACGCACTTATGCCGTGGCGGACTTTCCCGCGCAACTGCAATCCCAGAACATGATCCGAGCCCAGCAGAATCTGCCGCCGCTGCCCATGCCCGACACCATCACGCAGCAGCAGCCGGCCCTGGCGCCGGAGCGTTAGGCGAACATCACGTCGCGACGGCCCTGGCGTTGCGATTCACGCGGCGGCGCTCGGCTTCGCTGAGCAGGCGCTTGCGCATGCGGACCTCGTCGGGCGTGATCTCGACGAGTTCATCATCCTCGATGTACTCGAGGGCCATTTCGAGGGTCATCTCGCGCGGCGGCTTGAGAACGATGAGTTTTTCGGCGGAGACGGCGCGGACGTTGGTCAGCTTCTTAAGGCGGCAGACGTTGACCTCGATGTCGTTCTCGCGGTTGTGCTCGCCGACGACCTGCCCGGCGTAGACGTGGTCGCCGGGTTTGACGAAGAACATGCCGCGGTCGGCGAGGTTTTCGATCGCGTAGGCGGTGACGGCGCCGGTGTCGGCCGAGACGAGCACGCCGCTGCTGCGGCCGGGCACGCTGCCGCGCAGGTTTTCGTACTCGTAGAAGTTGTGATGGATGATGGCGGTGCCGTTGGTGGCGGTGAGGATGCGCGAGCGCACGCCGATGAGGCCGCGCGTGGGCACGGTGAATTCGAGATAGGTGCGCTGCACGCCGGCGTCCATCTTGATGCACAGGCCGCGCCGGCCGCCGAGCAGTTCCATCACCGGACCGACGTGTTCGTTGGGCACGTCCACGACGCACAGTTCGATCGGCTCGGCCTTCTTGCCGTTGATCTCGCGGTAGATGACCTTGGGCTTGCCGACGGCCAGTTCGTAACCCTCGCGGCGCATGTTCTCGATGAGCACGCTCAGGTGCAGGATGCCTCGGCCCGAGACGTGAAACTCGTCGCCGCCCGCGCCGCTCTCGACGCGCAGGGCCACGTTGCGCTGCAGCTCCTTTTCAAGGCGGTCGCGCAGGTGCCGGCTCGTGACGTACTTGCCGCTGCGACCCATGAACGGCGAGTCGTTCACGCGGAAGGTCATGTGCAGCATCGGCTCATCGACGCGGATCATCGGCAGCGGTTTGGGATTCTCGGGATCGGCGATGGTGTTGCCGATGTCAACGTCTTCGATGCCTACCACGGCGGCGATGTCGCCAGCGAGCGCTTCATCCACCTTGGTGCGGCCCAGGCCGTCGAAGACGAAGAGTTCGCCGATGCGTTCGTTTGTTCGGCGGCCGTCGCGATGGATGACGGTCACGGCCTGGCCGGATTTGAGCCGACCGGCGAAGATGCGGCCGATGCCGATGCGCCCGACGTAATCGCTGTAATCGAGCGTAGTGACGAGCATCTGCACCGGCGCGTTGACATCGACCTGCGGCGGCGGGACGTGGTCGTGGATCGCGTCGAAGAGTTCGAAAATGTTCTCCGGCCGCTTGTCCGGGTCGCGCGACGCCCAGCCGTTGACGGCCGAGGCGTAGATGATGGGAAAGTCGAGCGTCTCATCATCAGCGCCGAGTTCGATGAACAGATCGAGCACTTCATCGACGACTTCGGCCGGCCGGGCCTCGGCGCGGTCCATCTTGTTGATCACCACGATCGGCCGGAGCTTGTACTCGAGAGCCTTGCGCAGCACGAAGGTCGTCTGCGGCATCGGGCCCTCGAAGGCGTCCACGAGCAGCAGGCAGCCGTCGGCCATCATGAGCACGCGCTCGACCTCGGCGCCGAAGTCGGCGTGGCCGGGCGTGTCGATCAGATTGATCTTCGTGTCCTTGTAGTTGATGGCGATGTTCTTGGCGAGGATGGTGATGCCGCGCTCGCGCTCGAGGTCGTTGCTGTCGAGGATGCGCTCGCCGCGCAACTGCGAGTCGCGGAACTGGCCGCACTGGCGGAGCATCTGGTCGACGAGGGTGGTCTTGCCGTGATCGACGTGGGCGATGATGGCGAGATTGCGGATGGTGACGGTGTCGGCGGGCACGGCTGGCGTTCCGGGGTGCGTGTGAACGGTGATTGTAGGATGCACGGGCCCGCGCGCGGGGGAGGTGGATAACCGAATCAACCGGGCGGCGATATGATCATGCCCTTGCAGTTGTTGGAAATGTCACCCCTGGCCATGTCCGGAGCACCCACGATGATCCGAAGAATTGTGTTCGGCCTCGCCGTAGCCGCATCGGCCTGGCAACCGGCGCTGGCGCAGTCTCACGAGCCGATTGCGCCAGGGAGCGATCAGGTACAGATCGTGACCTTCCCGCACCAGGCGGACCTGTGGGATGCAGCGCTCTCTCCCGACGGGCGGCTGCACGTCGTCTACTCCGTCAAGGCGGTGGGCCAGGGGCGGCGCGGGGCGTCGAGTCTCTTCTACGTGGCCACGAGAGATGCGAGCGGCGAGCACTGGCTCGATCCGAGACCGGTTCCAACCGGGGAGCTTCCCGCCACGGTGGGGGGCGAGCGCCAGCCGCTGATTGCCGTGATGCCGCACGATGTCGTGCTCGTCGCGTGGCCCAGCGGCGGAATGATCGGCGCTGCGCGAAGCGCGGATAACGGCGGATCGTGGGTCGCAGTCTCACCGCGCGATGCCAACGCGCCCGGCCACGCCGACACGATGACCATGGGCGCGAGCCCCGGCGGCCGTGTCGCGTTTGCCTGGACGGACACGGCGGTGATGGGTCGCGGCGGCGATGAACTGGCCGCGCCACTGCACGTGGCGATCTCCACCAACAGCGGCGCGACGTACGCCGCGCCGACGGCGATCAACACCGATCTGCCCGGTGCGTGCGTGTGCTGTACGCCTGATGTGGCGTTTGACGACTCGGGCAATCTCTGGGTGGCGTACCGCACGAGCAGCGAGAACATCAAAGAAATCTGTGTGGCGCGCGTGGGCCTGGACGGGGCCGTCACCGGCGTCATCGTGAGTCGCGACGAGTGGCATCTCAAGGGCTGCCCGATGAACGGGCCTGAATTGGCAGTGAGCGGCGACGGCGGCAAGGTGAGCGTCACGTGGACGCGCGAGGCGCTGATCCGCGGCGCCACCAGTAGCGACGGCGGGCGGCAGTTCGGGCAGGTCTTCGACCTCGGCGCTGGCAGGATGCACAACGGCGCCGCGCGCGGCGGGGCTTTGCGCATCAACTGGGAGTCGGGCGGCGGCCTCATCGTGGCCGATCCGGCGCAGCGCGAGCAGCAGCAGGCCCTGCGCGTGAGTCGCGGGGCGACGATGCAGGTTACCGCCGACGGCCGGACGCTGCTCGTGACGGCTGCGGCGAAGGATGAGTCACCCGCGCCGGAGGAGCCGCATCACTGACTGGCGCAGCGGCGGCCGGCTGCTGAACTGGTGTTAGCCGAACTGTGCGGCGATACCCGTTCGGTCGACCGGCCGGATCACGCCGCGCTCGGTCACAATCGCGGTGATGAGTTCGGCCGGCGTGACATCGAACGCGGGGCTGAAGACGCGGGCCTCATGCGGCGCCGTGCGGCGGCCGAAGCCTTCGGTGACCTCGTCGGCGGCGCGATGTTCGATAGGGATGTCGGCGCCGCTGGGGCAATTGAGATCGATCGTGCTGGTGGGCGCGGCGACGACGAACGGGATGCCGTGGTGCCGCGCGAGCACGGCCACGCCGTAGGTGCCGATCTTGTTGGCGGCGTCTCCGTTGGCGGCGATGCGATCGGCGCCGGTAATGACAGCGGTGATGCGCTTCTGGGCCATGGCCGTGGCGGCGGTTGAGTCGGTGATGATCGAAACGTCGATCCCGGCCTGGCCGAGTTCCCATGCCGTGAGTCGCGAGCCCTGCAACAGCGGCCGCGTCTCGTCGGCGAGCACCGTAATGGGCAGGCCGAGTTCGGCAGCGCGGTACATCGGCGCGGTGGCCGTGCCGATGCCGCCCGTGGCCAGCGCGCCCGCGTTGCAGTGGGTGAGCAGGTGGAGGCGGTCGCCCGTGAGTTCCCGCAGCAGGTTCAGGCCGTGCTCGCCGATGGCGCGGCAGGCGGCGCGGTCTTCTTCGTGTATCGCCACCGCTTCGGTATGCAGATGCGTGCGCAGGTTTGCGTCGGCGACACTGGCGGCGGATGCCTTGAGGCGCTCGATGGCCCAGAAGAGATTGACCGCAGTGGGGCGGCTGGTGGCGAGATGCGCGGCGGCGGCAAGGAAGCCCGCGCGGGCTTCGCGCTGCTGCGCGCCGATCACGCAGCCGTACGCCGCGGCGATGCCAATCGCCGGCGCGCCGCGCACGCTCAGGCGCCGGATCGCCTGCCAGACGCTCTGCACATCGCGGCAGTCGAGCCACTCGGTGCTCGCCGGCAGTTGGGTCTGGTCGAGCAGGCGGAGGTGGCCAGTAGTGGCGCTTCCGACCCACTCGATATGTTTCACAGGCTCGTGCATGGCGATGGCGCAACAGGGGCGCGTGTCAGTGAAAGTCGGACGATCAGTCCAGACGCCCGGCGTAGCCGTTGGGATGGCGCGAGTACCAGCCCCATGCAGAGGCGATGATGTCATCGATTTCGGTGATCTTGGCCGACCATCCGAGTTCTCGCCGGATGCGGCTCGGATCGGCGAACAGCCGCGGCGGATCGCCGGGGCGCCGGGGACCCTCGATCACCTTGATCTTCTTTCCCGTGACGCGCTGCGTTGCGTTGATGATGTCGCGCACGGAGTAGCCCTTGCCGATTCCCAGGTTGAAGACGAATCGCTTGCCCGGCTGGAGCCGATCCATGCAGAGGATGTGCGCGTCGATGAGGTCTTCGACGTGGATGTAATCGCGGATGCACGTGCCGTCGGGCGTGGGGTAGTCGGTGCCGAAGATCTCGACATGCGGCCGCAGACCGAGCGCCGCCTGGAGGATGATGGGAATGAGATGCGTTTCCGGGTCGTGCGCCTCGCCGATCTCGTGCTCGCGATCGGAGCCGGCGACGTTGAAGTAGCGCAGCACGGCGCAGGAGAAGTCGGGATTGGCGCGGCTGTAGTCGGCGAGCACGCGCTCGACGAAGTACTTCGACCAGCCGTAGGGATTGATGGGCTGCTGCGGGCAGTCTTCGCTGATGGGGATGTGTTCGGGCCGCGGCTCGCCGTAGGTCGCGCAGGTGCTCGAGAAGACGAACTTCTGCACGCCGACGATGCGCATGGCGTGGAGGAGTTCGATGGCGTGCGCGGCATTGTTGCGGTAGTAGCGCAGGGGATCATCGACCGACTCGCCGACGTATGCGAGCGCGGCAAAGTGCATGACGCAGTCGATGGCGTTGCCGCGCAGGATGCGGGCCATGTGCCGCCAGTCGCACAGTTCGTGGACGACCAGGGGCGTTTCGCCGGTGACCGCGGCGCGGAAGCCGCGGCTGAGGTTGTCCACGACCACGACTTCGTGCCCCGCCCGGCGCAAGAACTTGACGGCGTGCGAGCCGATGTAACCAGCCCCGCCGGTCACCAGTACGTTCATGAGTTCCTCCGCACCCGATGCCGAAGGTCCATCCAACCCGCCGCACCGGTAGTCCCTCGTGTGCGCGAGCCCGGCCGGCGCCGGCCTCAGTTTAGCAACTTGATGACGAGGAAACCGCCGACCAGCAGGGCGGTGAAGACAATGCACAGGAGGTTGAAATACCGGTCGATGAAGGGCAGGGCCCGCGGGCCGATCGCCCAGAACACGCCGGCCACGGCGAAGAAGCGCAGGCTGCGCCCGACGATGCAGGCGATGGTGAACACGAGCAGGTTCATCTTCGCAAAGCCGGCGGTGATGGTGAGCAGTTTGAAGGGGATCGGCGTGAGCGCGGCGACGAACACCCAGATCTCGCCGCGCGCGTCGAATTCGCCCGCGAGCCAATCGATGCGCTCCTGCGTGATCCCCGGAATATGCAGCGCCAGATCGATCAGCGCGTAGCCGATGACGTAACCGAGAAACGCCCCCAGCACGCTGGCCACCGTCGTGACCGTCGCGAACCACATCGACTTCCTGCGGTTGCCCAGGCACAGTGGCCCGAGGAGCACGTCGGGCGGAATAGGGAAGAAGCTCGATTCGGTAAAACTCAGGATGAACAGCGCCAGTGTCGAGTGCCGGTGGTGCGCGAACGACAGGACCCAGTCGTAGAGGCGCCGGTGCAGAGCCCAGCGCGGCACGTGGACGACTGCGGCGGCGGCGGCGGAATCCCCCGGGTTCGCAGTGAGGGTGGCTGGCGGATCGGGCATGGCCGGATTGTATCGACGCTTTCCATGCGGCTGCTTTGCCGACTTGCCCGCCGGACGCGTCGTATCATCCGCGGATGCCCAGTGGCACGCTCGAATCACTTTCGTCGGTCATGGTGCGGGGCGGCTGGGTCATGTGGCCGCTGCTGCTGCTCAGCGTCGTTTCCGTCACGTTGTGCATCGAGCGCGGCTGGTTCTGGGTCACCTTGCACAGCCCCGGCCGGCGGCAGCGGCTCAATCGCCTCAATACCGCCCTGCGCACGGGCAACCGAGCCGAGGCCGAGCGACTGGCGCAGCGGGCTGGGCGCAGCGTCTACGCCATGCTCGCGTCGCGGCTGCTGGGCGAGAGCGCCAGCGACGCGGTGGCGATCGAGTGCATCGAGGAACTGCGTCCCGCGGTCGAGCGGTTCATGCCCACGCTCTCAACGATCATCACCGCGGCGCCTCTTCTGGGGATTCTCGGCACGGTGACGGGGCTGATCAGCAGCTTTGAACTGCTCGGCACTTCGCAGATGATCACCGACCCGCGCGAGATCTCCGGCGGCATCGCCGAGGCGCTGATCTCTACGGCGGCGGGATTGATCGTCGCGCTGGTCACGCTGTTTCCGTACATGATTTTCAAGGGACAGGTGGAGCGGGCGTATCGTCGGATGGAATCCATCATCGCCGCGGCCCAGCACGGCCTGACCGGCGCGGGCGGCGCGACCAAGTGACGGGAGCAGAAAAATGACCCTTCGAAATCGTGTGGCCGCCACCTGTATCGGCGCGCTGGGTTGGTTTGCCTGTCTCGCGGCGCCGGCAGCGGCGCAGGATGCCGCGTGGAGCGGCTCAGGACCATACCTGCGCGTCGTGGATGTCGACGACACGCACATGCGTCTTGACATCGCCGTGCGGCTGTTCGCGCCGGCGCAGGGCGAGGGTCCGACGGTCGCGCTGGCGGGCGCCATGCACATCGCCGAGCCGACGTTCTATGCGCTGCTCCAGCAGTTTCTCGATGCCCAGGATCTCGTGCTCTTTGAAGGCGTCAAGCCGCGCGGCACGGGTGGGATGGAGGCCGCTGACGACCCGACGCGCGTGCGGCGCACGGAGTCGGCGATCCGCTTCATCGCTATCATGGCCGCGCGCCAGCACAAGGCGGCGGGAGCGTACCCGGCGAGCATCGACGATCTGGTCAAGGCGCTCGAGGCCGAAGGCGGCGAGCAGGCGACGTGGGTGCGCTCGTCGATGAACGACGCATGGGGCCGGCCGCTGCTCTACTCGGCAGGGGATGATGCGATCGAATTGCGCAGCCTCGGCGCCGATGGGCGCGAGGGCGGTACGGGCTTTGACGCGGACCTGGCGCTGAGCGACCAGACGCCGCTGACGGCCGCGGAGACGGGCGACGACCCCGGTCTGCAATCGCGCATGGCGCAGGCGCTGGGGCTGGCGTTCCAGCTCGATGCGCTCCATCACGACGGGCCGACGTATCGCAACAGCGATCTCACCATCGATCAGGTGCAGGAGCGCGTGGCGGCGGCGGGTGGGGATGCGTCGTTTCTCTTCAAGATTCTCGATGGATCGTCATTTGCCGGAATGGCGGCGCGCGTCGTCGTGGGCATCATCGAAAAGGTTCCGACCATGAAGGCCATGATGAAGGTCATGCTCGTCGAGACGATGCGGGCGACCGACATCGAGAATCTCGCCGACGGCAAGGGACTCCCGCCGGGCATGGCCGAGATGATGCGCGTCATCGTGGTTGATCGCAACAAAGTCGTGATCGAAGATCTCAAGGGCGTGCTGGCCGCCGAGGATGTGCCGCAGTCGATCGGCATCGTCTACGGCGCCGGGCACATGGGCGACATGGAAAAGCGGCTGGTGGCTGAGTGCGGCTACCGGCACGTGGGCGGTTTCTGGCTGCCGGCGATCACGGCCGATCTGGCCGAGGCGGGCATGGGTCGCGCCGATCTGGAGCGCACACGCAAGATGCTGGAGATGATGCAGGGCGGCGGGCGGTAAGGCTCGACGCGGCGCAACGGCTGGCATTCTGCCGGCAATGCTGCAAGACGGCGCGCGGCCGCCGACATAAGTGTGCGGACGGGCGGCCTGCGCATCATCCCTGATTCGTGGGGGCGGGTCGCCCTCCGATTGATTCCCGGGGCACAACTGAGTGAAGACGGCTGACGCGCGCAGGGCGAACCGGTGCGCTGCGCGATCCATCTGCCGCGATCGGGGTTTCACATCCGTGAGCCTGCTGCAACTTCGAGAGAAAGGGAACGCCAACATGACACTGCTCAACCGACGACATCCGCTGACCATCGTGCGCCGCGTGGCGACGTCGATGGTCGTGCTTTGCGCCTGCGCCTGGTCGCACGCGCAGGTGCTGAACTTCAATCTGACGCTGGACGGCTCGCAGGAGGTGCCGCCCGTGGACACGATGGCGACGGGGCTGGGTACCGCCACACTCGATCTGTCCAACAACCTCTTCTCGTGGAACTTCTCCTACGAGAACCTGAGCAGCGGCGAGACGGCCGCGCACTTCCACGCGCCTGCGGCACTCTGCCAGACGGCCCCGCCTTCGATCACCCTGCCGCTGGGCAGCCCGAAGGTCGGTTCGCAGGTGGTCACCAGCCAGCAGCGCGACCAGATCATCCAGGGCCTGTGGTACGTCAACGTGCACACGAGCAATCACCCTGGCGGCGAGATCCGCGGCCAGGTGGAGCCTGAGCCGATCAGCGACCCGCTGCCCGGCCCGATTCCGCTGAGCGGCCATACCGTTCGACTCGAAACGGTGGCGGATGGCATGACGGCGCCCAACTGGGCCGCCCCGGCCCCCGGCATCGCGGGGCGCCTGTATGTCAGCGATCAGACCGGGATCATCTGGAACGTTGATCTCTCGACGGGCGCCAAGAGCACCTTCCTCGACGCCAGCAGCCGGCTCGTGCCGCTGGGCATCTTCGGCCAGGGCACGTTCGACGAGCGCGGCCTGCTGGGCGTCGCGTTCCATCCCGGCTACGCGAGCAACGGGCTGCTCTACACCTACACGTCCGAGCCGTTTGACCCGAACGGCCCGCCGGCCGACTTTTCGACGATGCCCCAAGGCACGGACCCTAACCACCAGACGGTGATCATCGAGTGGCGCGTGAACAACCCGACCGATCCGAACGCGACGGTCGATCCGAACAGCGCCCGGGTGCTCATGCGCATCGATCAGCCGCAGTTCAATCACAACGGCGGCTGCGTCAACTTCGGTCCTGACGGCATGCTCTACATCTCGCTGGGCGACGGCGGCAACGCCGACGACCAGGACACGGGCATCGATCCTTTCGGCGTCATGGTCAAGGGCCACGGCTGCAAGGGCAACGGGCAGGACAAGAACACCATCCTCGGCTCGGTCGTGCGCATCGACCCCCAGGGCAACAACTCCGCCAACGGGCAGTACGGCATTCCCGGCGACAATCCGTTCGTGAATGCCGACGGTCTTGATGAACTCTTCGCGTACGGACTGCGCAACCCCTTCCGCTTCTCGTTCGATTCAGTCAGCGGCGCGCTGCTGCTGGGCGACGTGGGTCAGAACGACATCGAGGAGGTCAACATCATCGAATCCGGCCGCAACTACGGCTGGAACCTGCGCGAGGGCACGTTCCGCTTCGTGCGCAACGGAGCAAGGTCGGGATACGCGGCCGATCCGGACGGCATGATCGACCCGGGACTCACCGACCCGATCGCCCAGTACGATCACGATGAAGGCATCTCGGTCATCGGCGGCTTCGTGTACCGAGGCAACGCCATGCCCGCACTCAATGGAACGTACATCTTCGCTGAGTTCGGCCAGCAGTTCAACAACGACGGCCGTCTGCTGCACCTGGATGAGAACAACGGCATCCAGGAGTTCCGCATCGCGGGCGGCGGCGAGGTGGATTTCTTCATCCTCGGCATGGGCCAGGATGCCAACGGCGAGATCTACGCGCTGGCCAACAACACCGGCGTGCCCTTCGACACGACGGGCAAACTGGTCCGGATCAGCCCGCCGCTGTCGCTGGCGATCGGCGGCACGTGCCCGGGCATGATGACGGCGACGGCTGGCGGCGCCACGCCCGGCGGGCGCGTCGCGTTCATCCGGGCCACCGGCACAGGCAGCCAGCGCATCCCGCAGGGTAATCCTTGCGCCGGCACGACGCTGGGTCTGGATCGCACCGCGGTGCTCGTCGCCTCGCCGACGGCCAACAACCAGGGCCAGGCGAGCATCAGCGGCAACGTGCCTCAGAACGCCTGCGGCAACGTGTTCCTGCAGGCGCTGGACATCCAGACCTGCACCACGTCCAACGTGGCGGGGTTGTAAAACGATCCCGAAGCGGTTCCGCGACGTAACCACCACCGCCCTGGCAGGCACCGCCTGCCGGGGCGGCTTGCTTTGACGCGAGGTAAAAACACACAATCTTCGTACTTCTTGCCCGAATCTAACTCGTCCCGACCCCGAAATCGTGTACATTTTGGGCACGTGGCTAACCCCGACCCAATGGGAAGCAGCCTGAGAACCGCGCGCCTGTCGGCGGTGTCTTCTGGCGGTCGCGACGGGCTGTGTACGCCCGTGTCGTATGTGGCTTCGGCCGAGTCGGGATTCAAGAAGGAGGATCTCATGAAACTGCGTCGTTTGATGGGGCTGCTGGCGGTGTGCACCTTGGGGGGGGCGCTGACGGCCTCTGCTGATGTGATCAACTTTGACGACCTGCAGGGGCAGGCGCCGGTGCCGCCGGGTTACGGCACCGTCGCGGACTGGGGCGATTTCACCTACTACGACGCCTCCCAGCCGCCCTACAACCCCAATTCGCCCCCGTGCAGGGTCTACAGCTACTCGCTGCAGACGTTCAAGTTCGGCCGCGACGTCGTGGTCGAAGGCGCCTACTTCTCGGGCTACGGCACGAACCGCGGCTTCCGGCCCATCGGCTTCACGCTGTACAGCAACAACGTGCTCGTGCATACGAGCGCCACGCTCGATCTTGGCGACGGCTCGGGTCCGACCTGGCTCGCAACGGGTTACTCCGGTGTTTGCGACACCGTCGTCCTCACCGGTTCGCCAGGCTTCTACGTGATGGATGATGTGACGTTCCACGAGGCGGGCGGCTATCGCCTCACCGTTCGCGGCACGTGCCCCGGCACCCTGACCGTCGAGTGGAACGGCGCGACTCCTTCGGCCCAGCAGGGACTCGTCTTCGGGCAGTCTGAAGGCAGCACGACTGTTCCGAACGGCGCCTGCCAGGGCACCATGCTCGGCATCCAGGGCCAGGTGCGCCTCGTGAACTCGTTCGGCACCGGTCCCAACGGCAGCGGCACCGTTTCAGGTAATGCAGGCACCAGCGCGTGCGGCCATTACCTGCAATTGATCGAAGTGCCATCATGCTCGACCAGCAACGTGGACAACATCCCGTAACCGCGGAAGGCAATCTTTGCCTCAAGAGCCGCCCCGGGGAGTTCGCCGGGGCGGCTCCGTTTTTCCACGCCCACGATGAGGCTCTGCGAATCGTGGGATGCGTTCAGTCTCTGGGATCGCCGGCGCGCCAGACCCATGCGCCCTGCCGGGCATGATCAATGATGTAGCGCTCGACATTGGACAGATGCGACTCATCGCGCACCGGATCCACGCCGATCTTGCGCTGCCAGAGTGATCCCGGGATCTCGGCTCGCAATCGGGTGCGATGACTTGCGCTTGGCGTTGCCGACGACCTTGCGAAGTGCGGCTTCGTCGACGGCCGCACTCACAAGCAGATGAGCATGATTGGCAACGACCGCGATCGCGCGAACGTGCAGCCCCTGCTCGTCCAGCGAATCGCGCAGGCACTTGCCGGCTGTCACGCGCTGCGAGCGATCCAGACGTACGGCGTCTTTGTGAAGCGCGGATTGAACAGCGAGGTTGAGGGCTTGATGTTCGTGGGGCGGCGGCGGGTTGCGGTAGTCGCCCGAGGAGTGGATGCGATGATCGTGATCACGAAAGCCGCGAGGGTGCCGGGCAGCCAGGTGCCGAAAGTGTTGAACTCCACGTGAAACCAGTGAAGCGGAGGAGACATGGGCGAGGGTAGAAACCGATTCTGTAGCGGAAAAGTTTCGAAGTTCAGGAAATGCACCCCACGATTCGCTTGAAGACTCGCTCATCGTGGGCGTGTGGCGCGACCACGCCAACAATGAGGCTCTGCGAATCGTGCGATGCGTTCCAGCGAGAATCGCGCCCTTTACTGCCCGTCCACGGTCAGTTGCACGCCGCTTCCGGTGCGGTTGCGGGCGATGATGTCCACGCCGCTGCCGAGTTCGCCGATGGGGTCGGGGGGGATGATGTCGACGACCTTCTCGCCGAGTTTCGCTTCGCCGCGCTGGACGCGCGCCTCGAAGACCTTGCACTCGTGAAGCAGGCGCTCGAGGATTTCCTCTTCGGGAATGTTGGCGACCTTCTCACCCTGCACGTAGATGATGCCGCGCCGGTCGCCGGCGAAGATGGCGACATCCGCGCCTTCCGCTTCGCCCGGCCCGTTGACCACGCAGCCCATGACGGCGATCTTGATGGGCAGCGCGATCTCCTCGGCGAGCTTGCGGCGAACATCCTGCACGAGCTTGTAGAGATCGACCTGGATGCGGCCGCACGTCGGGCAGGCGATGAGTTCAGCGCCCTTGCGCTCGCGCAGGCCGAGGCAGTAAAGCATCTCCAGGCCGTCCTGCACTTCGAAGACGGAGTCGTTGGCGTAACTGATGCGGATCGTGTCGCCGATGCCGTTGGCCAATAGCGTGCCGATGCCGATTACGCTGCGCACGGCCCCGGTCTCGCGCGGGCCGGCGTGGGTTACGCCCAGATGCAGCGGGTAGTCGAAGCGCTCGCTGATAGCGGTGTAAGCGTCAATGACCACGGCCGGGTCGATCGACTTGGCGCTGATGACCACGTCGTGGAAGTCGCGAGACTCGAAGATCTCGAGGTACTCTTCGAGCTTGGCGATCATGATGGCGATGAGCCGGCCGTGCTTCTGGTCGGAAAAGAACTCGCCGAGTTCCTTGAGTCGCTTCTGCTTGTCCTTGCGCTCGATGATGGAGCCTTCGTTGACGCCCACGCGGATGGGCAGCCCGCGCTCCTTGCAGGCGTCGATGACGGCGTTGACCTGGTCGCGGTCGGAGATGTTGCCGGGGTTGAGGCGGATCTTGTGCACGCCCGCCTCGATGGCTTCGAGGGCCCGCTTGTAGTGGAAGTGCACGTCGGCGACGATGGGCACGCGCGTCTGATTGAGAATCTCAGGCAGGGCCTGCGTGTCGACTCGCTCGGGCACGGCGACGCGGACCATGTCGGCCCCGGCCGCGGCGAGGCGGTTGATCTCGGTGACGCAGGCGTCGATGTCGTAGGTGTAGCCGGCGGTCATGGTCTGGACGGAGACGGGAGCCGGCTCGGTGGGGCGGCCCTGGGCATCGGGCAGCCCGCCGCCTATGCGGACGATGCCGACGCGCTCATCGCCGACGCTGACAAGCCGGGTTGGACGACGCTTTTGCATGGCGGGATTGTAGAAGGGTCAGGCGAGAAGGCGGGGACGCGGAGCGGGTTTGCATCGGTCGTCTCGTTCATCGGCAATTGATACGGCTCGTGACCGAAGCTGGTGGACTAGCGCGGCCGCCGGGCCACGAGCCACATGTTGTCACTGGTTGGAAATCGGTCGAGTGCATTGAAGCGGAGGATGTCGAACTTGGCGTCGCGGAGCATGCGCGCGAGCGTCGCCGGCGTGAAGTAGTTGACATGGTGGGGCAATCGGTAGCCGCACCAGCGCAGGCCGCGCACGGAACGGTTGACGCAGCCGTGGTTGGGCGCCTTGATGATGAGCGGCGCGCCGGGACGAAGCTTGGCAAACGCTCGGCGGAGTACCGCCGCAGGCTCGACTTCGTGCTCGAGGTAGGCATACATGACCATGCCGTCGAATGAAACATCTTGGAACGCGTCGAGGCTGGCGAGAGCGGGCGCGGAGAACGCGCGGCCGCCGCGCGCGGCAAAGAGGGCATTGGCTCGCGTGGCGGCTGCTTTTTCGATTTCGATGCCGAACGGAATGACCGCGGCCGGAAAGCGCTCGGCTCGGTGCCCGACGCCGCAGCCGACATCGAGCACAGTGCCGCGCGGGATGTAACGCTTGACGAGCGCGGTGAGCTTGTCGCGCGGCTTGATGGCGTCGCGCACGCCGTGCGTGATTTTCCGGGCTGCGGTCAGCACGGGTTCGCGCTTCGCCCGCCTTTGTTTTTCTTCACGCCACGACCGCTGCCACGCGGCTGAGTCGTCGCTGAGCAATTCGTACGTGGGTGCGTTTTCGAGGTAGACCATCGAGCAGGCGGCGCACTGACGGATGTGCCATGGCAGCGATGGGAACAGGGCGGGGGCGCCGGCGTTGTCCTGGCCGCAAAGGGGGCAGGTGCGGTGCATCAACTGCCCGTGGAATGAGGCGAAACCTTCGGCGAGGTCGGATTGGAGTTGGGTGATTATGCGCATGATCGGTGTCGGGGGATGCTAGGGCGGCGGGCATTGAGATGGCGTCGTGGTACGATTCTCCACCATGGGACTCGACGGCGTTGAACTGGTCATGCTGGTTGAGAGCGAGTTTGGCATCACCCTCTCAGATCGGGAGTGGACGCTGATCGCAACGGTCGAGGACATGGTTTGTGCGATCGAAGCGAAGACTGCGGATGCATCGAACAAGAAACGCGCCGAGGAGCGGTTCACGGGATTGACGAGCGAGCGACGTCGCGACCGCATTCGTCAGCAGGTGCCGCTGTTTTACCGACTCCGTCAGGTCCTGTCCGATTCCGTGCTGGTCGAGAAGCGATTGATTCGCCCGGATACGGAATTGTGCCGCATAATCCCGAGCGATCAGCGAGTAGCCGTCTGGCAGGACTTGAGAGATGCGGGCTTCGAGCTTCCCCCGTTGGGATGGTCCTGGTTCGGACGACTCCTCTTTCCAGTTTCATGTCTTGCGGTTGTGGTTCTGGCTGTCGGGATCGCCATGCAGTTCGCGATGTCGCCCGAGTGGGTGATCATCCTTGCTTCGCCGATGCTGCTGGTTGGTTGGCTAACAGTGATCTTTGGTCTGCGCTGGATGGGGCGAGTCGGAATGCTCTCACGATTGTGTGGCATGATCCCGGCGTATTGCGCGACGCCGGCGCGCATTATAGAACACACGGCGCGATCTACTACGTCATCATCTCGGTCTAGGCTGAGTGAAGTGGGCGTGGACGATCAAGAAGTACAAAGCGAAGCCGTTAGCCTCGCGGCTCAGGCGCTCTGTTCGCGAATGGCGGCCATTGTCCAGATTGAACCATCCACGCTGCTGCCCGACACTCGGCTCGCTGACATCATCCCCGCCGACAATCGTTTCGCGACTTTCGGCGAGCTGCGCGCGGGAGGTATGCCTGTACCGGAACTCGAATCGACGACTTGGGGCCGAATCGTTGCCGCGGCGATGACAACCATCGCAGTAGTCATCGCATGTGGGTTCTTTGTACTGTTGAATATTGGTGCCCGCCGACTCGGAGCGCCCTTGTTATTGCGGGCGGCAATGGACGGTCTCCTTCTCATGTTGGTGGTCGCTGTTGCGGTGTCGGCTTGGGAGATCGTTCTCGGTGTTGCCGGACGGCGTCAGAGCTGGAGACTCCACGGCGGCATTCCTCGCGAATGGGAGACCATCGAGCGCGCGGCGATCTGGCTCGCGATGTGCGAATGGCCCGCAAGGGCGGATGATCCCGATCATGTGAGGATTGTGCAGCGCGTCCGCGAACTCATCGCAGTGAATTCTGGCACTCCTGTCGAGGAGATCAGACTCCAGTCGCGACTCGCCGATCTGCTTGACTAATCGGGAAACGTCCTCTGCGGCCCCAGAGTTTGTGGCACGACATTCGTCCTCGCTCGCGCGTCGGGCTGGTCGCGTTGATCATTTCGTGCTGGCGATCGATGCGTTCGTAAACAGGCACCGATCCGGTCGCTGGGCGGTCGTCGTTTTCAGCCGCATCCAGGGAGTGGGGCGGTCGTGCGTTGAGATCACGAGTTTGTCGCGCAGTTGCGGGGCGGCCTCGTAGATTTCCTCGACGCGCTTGGGGTCGTTGCACTGGCGCGACAGGTGGAGCAGGCAGATCGTCTGCAGGCGCGACGTGGTGGCAATGCGCTGCACCGCCTCGAAGGACTGTTCATTGGAGAGGTGGCCGCTGCCGCCCATGATGCGGCGCTTGAGAAAGATCGGCCGGTCCGACTCGCGCTGCATCACGGGGCAGTAGTTGCTCTCGAACGCGAGCACATCGAGATTGCTGAAGTGGTCATACAGGTCGTCGGGAACCTTGCCGAGATCGGTGGCGAAGCCGATCGAGCCCGCCTGCGAGTCGAAGCGGTAGCCGACCGTGCCGTGCTCGTCGTGGGCGAAGTGCACGGGACGGACGCGCACGCCTTCGGCCAGATCAAACGTGGTGTGAAAGCAGTCGCAGCGCATCACAGTGGCCCCGGCGCGATGGGCGTATGGCCGATGGTGCCGGTGGAAGCGCAGCGTGATGCCGTACTTGCGGCTGGCGTTGATCCAGCCCTGGTAGAAGTGGTCTGAGTCGAAGTGGGTGATGAGCGCGGCCTGCACGTCGGTGAGGCGCAGGCCGACGTGCCCGAGCCGGCGGCCGGTTTCGCGCGGGCTCAGGCCGAGATCGATGAGCGTGACGGTGCGCTGCCCGGCGGGGTCTTCGCACACGAGCACGCTGCAGTTGCCCGTGGACCCGCTGCCGAGGACGCACAGAGACATCCTTGTCATGTGGCGTGTCCTCCGTGGGTGCAGGGTACTCGGCGGGGCGGTTGTGTCAACCGGAAACGGCCCCGATGTCCGAAGATATGGCCATTAATCACTCAGCGCCGCCACGCCGTCGGCTTCGGTCATTTCGCGCGAGGTTTTGCCCGCTTCGAGTTCCGCGATCGGTCCGGCGTGCGTCTGCAGAAACGCCAGCGTCTCCGCGACGACGGGGGATTCAGTCGCTCGCTCTCTGAGCGTTTCGACCATGGTCGGTCGCGTGTTGCGCGAGAGAAAGAGCGTGCGGAAGATCCACTTGACCTGATCGATCTCGTCGCGACTCATGCCCGAGCGGCGCAGGCCGACGATGTTGATCCCGCCGACGGTGCGCAAGGATCGCGAGATCATGAATGGAGGGACGTTTCGCGTGATGCCGACCGTGCCGGAGACGAAGGCCAATCGCCCGACGGCTACTTTCTGGGCGACGCCCCCGCAGCCCCCGAGATTCACGCCGTCGTAGATCACCGCGTGACCGCCGACGAGCGCGTTGTTGGCGAAGATGCAGCGATTGCCAACGCACGCATCATGCCCCGCGTGCGAGCCCACCATCAGCATGTTGTTGTTGCCGATGCGCGTGGGGACGGTCTCGGAAGTCGCTCGGTGGATCGTCACGTGCTCGCGGAGGATATTGTCGTTGCCGATGACCGTGCCGGCCCCGGCTCGCGACGGGTCGAACTTGTAATCCTGCGGCTCAAAGCCGATGCAGGCGAAGGGATAGAAACGGTTGTTGGCGCCGATGGACAGCGGGCCGCGCAGGAAGTTGTAGCCCATGAGGCTCGTGCCCGGGCCGATGGTGATACGGCCTTCAAGGCGGCAGCCGGCGCCGATTTCGACGTCGTCCGCCAGTTCCACCTCAGGTCCGATGACCGCGCTGGGATCGATTCGTTTCATAGCCTGAATCGTAGTCGCGCAGGTTCGCTCTACAATCGACCGTGCCGGTGCAGGCGGGCAGCGCGGGAGCCGAACTGGAGGTCATCGACCTCGGGCGGATGCGCTACGCGCAGGCGTACGAAGAGCAGCTCCGCCGGCGCGATGTCCTGCTGGCGGCCCGGCAGCGGGGGCAGGCGGATGCGCCGATGTTCCTGCTGCTCGTCGAGCATGACCCCGTCATCACCGTGAGCCGCCGGCCCGGCGCAGGGGGTCACCTGCTCGCGCCGCCGGGCGAACTGGCCCGGCTGGGCATCGAGGTCTGCGAAACCGATCGCGGCGGCGACATCACCTACCACGGGCCCGGCCAACTGGTCGTCTACCCCATTCTTGATCTGCAGCGGCTCGGGCTGGGAGTGGCGGCGTACCTGCGCTGGCTTGAGGGTGTCGTCATCGCCACGCTGGCGCATTTTGACGTGCAGGGGCATCGGGACGCGTGCGCGACGGGCGTGTGGGTCGGCGGGGCGGGCGAAGGCGAGTTATGCACGGCGGGCGGCGGCGGGGCGAAAATCTGCGCCCTGGGCATCCGTGTCGGACGGTGGATCACCATGCACGGCCTGGCGCTCAACGTGTCGACGAACCTCGAGCACTTCCGCACCATCGTGCCCTGCGGCCTGATGGGAAGGTCGGTGACAAGCCTGCAGCAACTGCTCGGCCCTGCGGCACCGCCGATGGATGAAGTGAAGGGCGCCATGGCGGCAGAGTTCAGAGCGGCACTCAAGGCGCGGGCGGCGCCGGCTCGCTGACCTGCACCGTGGCGCCGGCCTTATCCGCGATGCGCCGCTTGAGGCGCGACTCCATCGAGGCATCGCGCGCGATCGGCTCCCAAAACTGAGCGGTCATGCCGCGCTCGCGCAGCGACGGGTCCACGGTGACGCTGCTCTTGCGCACCGCCATCGTGGGCACCTGCAGGCCCGGCCGGTGCGAGCGCTCGACGAAGCAGCGGACGTTGACAACGAGCGTGCCGCGATGCTCCGCCGGGATGAAGAACGGCTCGGCGGGGCTGACCTGGCCGAAGGGGGGCAGCGTATCCGGGCCGGTCTCGGCCGCGACGCCGCCGACGGGTTCGAACTCGATGCGCACGATCCGCCGCTGGTACTGCAGTGTTGATTCAACCGCCTGGGCGACGTTTGAGTTGTCGCCCTTCCACGGTTCGAGGAAACTGCTGGCCGACCGCGGCCGGGTGGTGATGACGCCCAGGCGCCGATCGATGCGGTCGAGCAGGAACTGCTCATCGCGCAGTGCCTGCACAGTGGCGTCGAATGCGGCGTCATAGTTGGCGGGGCGGACTTCGACGCGGGTGGGCCCGCGCGAAGCGCAGCCAGCCGCGCCGGCGGCGAGCAGCAGCAGCAGGGCGATGGCGAGAAGGTTGAGCGGCCGGTTGTCCATCCGGCACAGCATATGCGGGGAGAAGCGGCGAGGCATCGAGGAGGCCCCGTCACCCCCTCATCCCGTCACCCGTTCACCCCATCACTCCCTCACGCACCCGGTTCCTCCATCGCGGCGCGGAGCACGTCGATGAACCCCTCGGGCATCTCCCGCCCGAGGTCGCGCAGTGCGTGCACGTGGCGCCACGACTGCTCGTACTTCTCCATCTGGCAGTAGAGCACCGCGAGGTTGCGGTGCACGCCGGTGTCATCGGGGTCGGCGGCGAGAATCTGCAGGTAGAGCGACTCGGCCTGTTCAAGTTGGCCTTTGCTCTGATGCTCGATCGCTGCGGCGAACAGGTCGCGGTGGGCGCGCGGTTGATCGACAAAGCGCACGTCGCGGATGATGATCTCGCGCGGCTCGGCCGGCGCGGCATCAGCCGCGGTTCCATCAGACGATGCGAGTCCGGCCCGGGCGAGCAGGCTGTTGAGATCGCCCGCGCCCGCCGGGAGTTGTTTGGCGATGTCAGAGTTCATTTTGGCTCCGGCCGCGCCGGTGAGCAGGCCGAGCGCTGCCTGCGGTCCCAGACCCTTCTCCCGCAGCACGAGCAGCGGCTCAACGAGGCGCGCCGCCCCGTAGAGCGAGACGCAGGTCATGGCGAGGTACAGAGCCGGCTTGATCTTGCGGAATCCACCCATGCGGCCAGTATCGAGCGGGCCGCGGCGGTTGTTGAGCACACCCCGCCCCCGGCCGCAGTCAAAGCACCGGGCAAGCCCGAACAGCCGTCAGAGCCGCGTCGGAGAATGGTCCGAAAAGCCCCCCCAGGCGCGCTGGACCAATTACTATGTGACGCATAGTATGTGAGGTCCAACAGGAGAAGCGGCGATGCGGATTGAAAGCGAACTCATGCGCGGCGCCGGGCCGCTGGCGGTGCTCAAACTCCTCGAGCGGCGCGAGATGTACGGCTACGAACTCGTCGAAGCCCTCTCGCGGCAGACGAACGGCGTGCTCGACATGGGCCAGTCCACGCTCTATCCGCTGCTTTACAACCTCGAGGCCAAGGGGCTGATCGCCGCGGAGTGGCGCGAGGCGGATTCCGGGCGTCAGCGCAAGTACTACCGCTTGACCGGCGCCGGGCGCAAGCGGCTGGCGCGCGATGCGAAGCAGTGGGCGGCGCTGAGCGGCGCAATGGCGGCGCTGGGGATTGCGCCGAGCCCGCGCGCGGAGGCCGTGCTGTGAACGCGCGGCAGGATTCGACGGATTCGCTGTGGTGGAAGGTGTTCTTCACGCCGGTGGGGCCGCGGCTGGTCGTGGGGCGGCGGTGGCCGGGATTGCCGAGACGGCGGCCATCGGCCGGTGCGCTCATCGACGCCTCCGATGTGCCGCAGGCGCTGCGCGATTTCGTCAGGACACTGGTGAAACGAACCCGCCTCTGGCGGCAGGAGAAGGCGGATGTCGCGCGCGAATTGATCGCGCACTTCGACGATGCGCTGCAGCGCACGGCGACGGCAGATGAAGTGGTGCGGGAATTCGGCGACTCGCGCTGCGCCGCGAAACTCATCCGCCGCGCCAAGAAGCGCCAGAGGCCGCTGATCTGGCAGGCGTGGCGGCGAGCCGTGCAAGCTGCTGAGCTTGCCGTTGCGCTGGTCGTCGTACTCTGGATGGCGATGGTCGCTCGGTATTATGCCGGTGCGCCGGAGATCAGCCGGAACTTCACGGCCGAAGCGAATGCGTCGATTCTGGCTTTGCCGGAGAGTGAGTGCGGTTGGCCGCATTATCGCGATGCGCTGCTCTCGCTCGAAGCGCCGCCGCCGACGTCTTCCGATGGCCGCTCGATCGTGTCGCCGCAGGATGCGGGCTGGCCCGCCATGGTCGCCTATCTCAATGAGCATCAAAATGCGCTCGAACTGGCGCGTCGAGGAGCGGCACGCCCCCATCTCGGAGTTCCCTTGACCACTGATGATGCGGGGCTGCGGACGCACCTGGCGATGCTCACAGGCAGGCAGTCGAGCAGTGCGGACCAGGAAGACCAGATCTTCGGATGGGGTTCACCGATGGGGGTCTCCGAAACGAGGCCGCTGACGCGCCTGCTGCTGGCCGATGTTCGCCTTGCGGTTGCCGAAGGTGATGCCTCCCGCGCCCGGTCTGATCTTGTGGCGTTGATGGACATGGCATCGCAGTTTCGCGAATCGCCGATGTTTGTCGCGGAGATTTTCGCCCTGGATGTGCTTCTCTCCGTCTCGCGCGCCATCGATGAAATCCTTATCGAATCGCCCGCCGCGTTTGACGAAGCGCAACTGACCGGGTTGGCTCATCGTTTCGCGACGTTTTCCGGCGGAGGGCCGATTCGACTGCGATTTGAAACGCACCGCGCGTATTTCCAGGACATGATGCAGCGCCTCTACACCGATGACGGCGATGGCGATGGCCGACTGACAGACGCAGGTATCAGACTGCTGCTTCAACTGGGGCCGGACGTACCGTTGATGGAACGAAGCAAGGGCAAGGGCGCGCTGGACTTGCTCAAGGCGCCGTTGGCGGCACAGCTCATCGGCAGCCGGCGCGAGGTGGTGGAGGAGTTTGAACGGCAGCTGGCAAAGATGAACCAGGAAGCGGCGATTCCCATGTGGCAATGGGAAACTGTTCCCGGCAATGCCTTTGAGCAGCAACTGGCGGACGAAGCGTACTACCGCAAGTACATACCGCTGTATGTGCTTCTGCCGGCGGTGGGCCGCGCTGCAACTCAGGCAGAAATAGTCATGCAGCGGCGCGACGCCACACTCACGGCGATTGCACTCGAGCTCTATCGCCGGCGAAATGGGGTCTACCCGCAGTCGCTCGACCAACTCGTGCCAGAACTGCTCCCCGCGGTCCCAGCTGATCGCTTCGATGGTCAGCCGCTGCGCTATCGCTTGAGCGACGAGGGACCGCTGCTCTACTCGATTGGTTCTGATCGCATCGACGACGGTGGCAAGCCGGCCGAGACGGAATATCAACAACTGAACGTGCCGCGGTATTCGTGGAGGATGCCGAATCCACCAATGCACGTCGACTGGATCCTCTGGGATGGGCGGCGCTCACAAAAGGACTCAGATCAGTAGCGTGGATGCGCGGCCCAGCGCTCCACGCGCCTGAGCCGTCCGTCTGCTCAAAGGTCTCGCGTCACTTCGACAGCCGCCTCGCGGAACGCCACGCCTTTGAAGAAGTCGCGAGCTCGGGTATTGCTCGCCGCCACGAGGCCGCGCAGGTGCACGGCGCCGCGGCAGCGGGCCCACTGCGCCACGTGATCGATGAGCAGCCGGCCGACGCCCGCGTTGCGCAAATCCCGATCGACGCAGATGTCGTGCACAAAGACGTGGGCAGGAGACCAGAAGTGCGGAGCGGCCGCGTAATGCTCGGCGATCGTGTAGCCGACGAGACGCTCCCCGGCGCCGGGCTGCATCTGCATGGCCACCAGCGCGAGCAGGTCGCCGGCGGGATCGACCCGGGAGAGCCAGTCCCTGTACACCGACTCAATGTCGTTGGGCAGGTAGAAGCGGCTTGGGTCATAATCAAGATGAGCCGTCGCTAGCTCTCGAGCCATCGCCGCGATGGCCTGGGCGTCCTGCGGGCGCGCGGGCCGCACGTCGATCGATGCGCAGGAAGTGTCGGCAGCGCTGTGCATGCGGTTCTCCGTGACGGGGATTAGCGCGGAATGGTGCGTTTAGCAGAGCCTCCGCCGCACCCTACATGCGTCTCACTTCAGCGGCAATCGTTTCGCGTGATCGAGGTAGGCGTCATAATTGGCCCGCATCTCGATGAGCGAATCGCCGGCAAACTTCTCGCGCAGCACCCGGGCCACTTCGAATGCGATCACGTTTTCCATCACGACGCTGGCGGCGCTCACGGCGCAGATGTCGGAGCGCTCGTACTGACTCATTTCAGGCTGCTTGGTGTTGAGATCGACGCTGGGAAGGCCGCGCAGGAGTGTGCTGATGGGCTTCATGGCCCCGCGGACGACGATGGGCATGCCGTTGGTCATGCCGCCTTCGAGCCCGCCGGCGTTGTTGGTCGGGCGCGTGAAGCCGAGCGACGGTTCGCTCTTTCGAGATGCGTCATGCTCGATGGGATCGTGCACCTGCGAGCCGAAGCGGCGCGTGGCTTCGAAGCCCAGGCCGATCTCGACGCCCTTGAAGGCCTGGATGCCCATGACCGCGGCGGCGAGGCGCGAGTCGAGCTTCTCGTGCCAGTTCATGCACGAGCCCAAGCCGATGGGGCAGCCGAAGACGTGCGCCTCGACGACGCCGCCGACGGTGTCCTTTGCCTTCTTCGCTTCGTGAATGGTTTCGATCATCGCCTGGCTTGCGGCGTCATCGGGGCAGTAGACCTCGCTCGCATCCCGCTTCCGCCGCCACGCGTCAAGTTGATCGCCAGCGATCGCGGCGTCGGTGGTGATGGCATGAATCGAGCGCACGAAGCCGAAGGTCTCGATGCCGAACTCGCGGAGCAGGCAGCGCGCCAGAGCGCCGGCGGCGACGCGCGAAGCCGTCTCGCGGGCGCTGGCGCGCTCGAGCGTGTCGCGGCAGTCGGTGGTGAGCCACTTGACGCTGCCCGCCAGGTCGGCGTGCCCGGGCCTGGGCCGGTGCACGGCGGGGGTTTTCGTCTTATCATCGAGACGCGAATCGCGGTTGGGAATCTGCATGACGACGGGCGCGCCGGTGGTGACGCCGCGGCGCACGCCGGCGAGCATGGTGACGGCGTCGGACTCGATGCGCTGGCGGCCGCCGCGGCCGTAGCCGCCCTGGCGCCGATGCAGTTCGGCGTTGATGAAATCGACATCCACGGCCAGGCCGGCGGGCAGGCCATTGACCAGCGCGGTCAGGGCCGGGCCGTGTGATTCTCCGGCGGTCTGGCAGGTAAGGTCAGCCATGGGTTGAGCATAGGCGAGGGCGGGTGCAGGGTGACTTCCCGATGGCGGCTGGGGCGCGGCGGCGTTATGATGGGGCCATGGCTACAGCCGTTCCTCCCTTCACCGTCGGACAGCACGTGCGGGTGACGCAGCAGATCCCGCAAGGCGAGGCGACCTGGACTACCACTGTCGAGGGTGAGGTGGTGGCCTATCGGCAGGCGAAGACCGGCTCGTGGTTTGCCCACTCCAAGGACGACCGGCTGTGGCTCGACCGGCTTGAGCTTCGCCGGCGCGATGGCGAGATCGTGGTGTGCAACCTCGACCGCTTCAGCCGGGTGGATGTTCTCGGCGGTGCGCCTGCGCTGGCGGCCAGCGGCGAGGCCGCCGGATCGTCAAGACCTGATGAAGAATAACCACTTGTAGTAGAGCGACTTATGCGAGCCGATGGCCCGCTGCGGCGGCGCGGCCGTGGCGGTGAATGTCGCGATCTTTCCGCTTTTCTTGTGATCCCGGCGGTCCGATGAGCGGTACAACAGCAGCGGCGAGACCGTCGCAGACGATCGGGTCTGCGCGGTTCCCACCCGGCCATCCGGCATCTTTCGGGCGGCAACATCCATCAACACAACAACGAAAGTGGAGAAGCCATGCACACGCGGAATCGGTTGAGTCTCTGGACCAGTGTCGGCCTCGTGGCCCTGCTCGGAATGACTGCGGCGATGATGAACCCGCCGGGGGCGGCGAGCGGCTCGCAGCAGCCGGCGGTGATCGGGCAGGCCGCGCCTGATTTCACGCTCAAGGACGTGAACGGCAAGGAGCACAAACTCAGCGACCTCAAGGGCAAGAACATCGTGCTCGAGTGGATCAACCCGGGCTGCCCGGTGTGCAGGCGCGTGATGGCCAGCGGCCTCGTCGAGCAGATGCGCACCGAACTCAAGGCGATCGACAAGGGCTTCGTGCACCTGGCCATCAACAGCACCAAGAACATGACGGCGCAGGACAGCGTCGATTACCTCAAGAAGTACAAGCTGGCCGAGGACATCCCCGCGCTGGATGACAGCGAAGGAACGGTTGGCAAGTTGTACGGCGCCAAGACCACGCCGCACATGTACGTCATCGACTCCAAGGGCGTGCTGCGCTACTCCGGCGCGTTTGATGATGATCCAAACGGCCGCAAGACCGACCGGACGAACTACGTCGTCAACGCGCTGCGGCAGATCGTCGCGGGTGAGACGGTGACGCCTGAGAAGACCACACCCTACGGCTGCGGCGTCAAGTACAAGAACTGATCGCTGGGTACGAGTCTGATGCGACCGAACGCAAGCCCCCGCTCGATCTGAGCGGGGGCTTTATCTCGCGCTTCGGCGCTCAGGGAGGCCCGAAACGGCGGGCGGGCGGTTCCCAACAATTCTCTGGCGGGGCAATCCGCCGAAAGGAGACGGCTGTGGGTCAGGGTTCGACGGGAAACGTGATTGCGGCTGTGTGTTCGTTCTTCGTGCCCGGCCTGGGCCAGCTCGTGCAGGGGCGGCTGCTGGCGGCGGTGCTCTACTTCCTCTTCGCGGCCCTGCTCTGGCTCGTGCTGCTGGGCTGGCTCGTGCACCTCGTTTCCATCCTCGACGCGGCGCTCTACGTGCCCCCGCTCGCCCGGCGGCGCAACGTGCAGGTCCGCTGCGCGGCAGGTTGAGCGGCCCTTGCCGTACTTTTTTTCGGGAATCTGGCGAGAATCCAAACCGCGCCCCGGGGCAAGTGCGTCATGATTGGTGACACACACCCGCTGGAGGCGCGCCATGGCGAGCGACATTCACCTTTCGCTGCTGGACCGAGTCAAGATTGCCTCGCCGTGCACCGCGAAGTGGGAGGACATGGCCGGCGACGACGTGACGCGGCACTGCAGCCAGTGCAATCTGGATGTGCACAACCTCTCAGCCATGACGCGCGAGCAGGCGGAGTCGTTTCTGCGCGAGCACACGGGCGGCGGCCGGGTCTGTGGCCGCATCTTCCGCCGCACTGACGGGACGATCCTGATGAAGGATTGTCCGGTCGGGCTGGCGGCCATTCGCGCTCGGGCGCGGCGAACAGCCGCGCGCGTGGCGGCGGCCCTGGCGGCGATGGTCTCAGCGACTGCATTCGCGCAGTGGCGAAGCGGTCAACATGAAGAGTATCCGCTGAGCAATTGCGCCAGCGTGCGCGACTTCAACTTGTTTGACAGAATTCGCAGCTGGGTGCGATCCGCGCCGCCGCAACAGGTGAGCGGCGGAATGTGGATGGGTGCGATCGCGCTGCCGGATGTGCGCACGTGGGGCGAAACACTGACGAATACTCCCGACGGTAAACGAGGCTTCGAGTAGCGCGCCTTCGCAAGGCGCGTCGGACGGAGTGGCAGCATGCTGGCCTATCTGATCGGTACGGCGATTCCCTGGCTCGGACTGTTCGGCTGGATGTGGTACGCCGAATGGGAGGGCGAACGGTATTGGATCGAGAGCGTCTGGAACGTGCCTCGGCTCGAGTACTACGACGTGCCGTGGATCCTCACGCTGCTCGTGCTTGTGCCGATCGTTACCGCCTGGTCGGGGATGGAGTTGATGCGCCTCTGGCGCCGCCCTCGCCTCTTTGATCGGCGCATTGGCGGCTGGTGCGGGAAGCGTGCAGCGCTTGGCCTGATCGCTGGGCTGGCCGGGGTGGCGCTGTTTGGTCTCGCGACGACGTATCAGCCCGAGACGCATCTGCCCGACGTAGCGAATGTGCTGGGGAGCATTGCTCTGGCGACTGCCAGTCTGGGGCTGCTCCTGCCGCGCATCAGACCCGGCTGCTGCATCGTGTGCAACTACGACACGCGGCATCTACCCTTTCCGCAGCCGCCCGGCCTGCGCCGATGTCCGGAGTGCGGCGCGGAGGTGGCGTAAGGGAGGGCTGATGGACAAAGTCAATCTCGTCGAGAAGTTCGCGCTCTTCACCGACCAGTGGCAGCCAAAGATCGTCGGGCAGTGCAATGGCCAGCTCGTCAAGATCGCCAGAGTCCAGGGCGAGTTCATCTGGCATGCGCACGAGGAAGAGGACGAACTGTTCTTCGTCGTGCGGGGCTCGCTCACGATCCGGCTGTGCGATCGCGACGTCGAACTGCGCGAAGGTGAGATGTTTATCGTGCCGCGCGGCGTGGAGCACCTGCCCGTCGCAAAAGACGAAGCGTGGATCATGCTCTTCGAACCCGCCTCGACGCTCAACACCGGCAACGTGCGCAGCCAGCGCACGGTTGAACGGCTCGAGCGCCTTTGACAGCCGCCTGCAACGGCGCGCCAACTTGCATGTAGACAGAGTCAACCAACACCCTACACCTGGAGTTCCATATGGGTCAGCCCGTCGTGCACTTTGAACTGTGGTCGAAGAACCCGGCGAAGATCGGCGAGTTCTATTCGAAAGTCTTCGGCTGGAGCGTGAAACACATGCCGGAGATGAACTACCGCTTCGTGGACACGGGCGGCGAGGGCGGGATCAACGGCGGCATCATGCAGCCGCAGGAAGGGCCGTGGCCCGGCAACATGGCGCTGTACATGAACGTCGACGACCTGGCGACCTATCGCCAGAAGATCATCGAAGCCGGCGGGAAGATCATCGTCGAGCAGATGGATATTCCCGGCGTGGGGTCGCTGTGTCTGTTCGAAGACACCGACGGCCGCGTCATGGGCATGTGGCAGAAAGCGGCGGATTGATCAGGGCGCGTTCCGCCATTTGAACCACTTGCCGTGGTGGTGCGCCTCGGCCAGCAGCGTGCGCTGCGGCTTTCCGCTGCGGATCGTCGTGAGATGCAGCATCGGGCCCGGGTCGTCGCCGAGCCATTCGAGGGAAATACGGGCGAGGTCGCGCCCCCGGCCGAGGCCTTCGATGAGTTCGTCGAACTGCTGACGCCACGCGCTGTCCATCTGGTAGATGGCGTGGCAATGAAGGATGCACGGCAGGGCGTCTTCGTTCACCGCGGCGAAGACTTCGGGCGTCAGGTCCATCGCGTCGCCGGCGAGGATGTGCGGCGGCTGCTGACGCGCGATATCGCGCGCAGCGCGGAAGAGAGTGAGGCGATCCACCATGTCCGGCCAGATGAGCGATTCGAGCCAGCGCATCGCATCGTCGTCCATCACATCCACGGGCGCCAGGTCGATGCCCACGCGATCGGCGATCGGCGGCATCGCGGCAGGCAATGGCGCCGCGGCCTCGCCGCGCAGTTCAGTGATCACTTGCGCGGCCGACGCAGGACCGGCACGGTGTCCGTTGCTGTACGCGTAGCGGTAGCGGTCGAAGAAGAGGTTGAGTCCGCTGGAGGCGCCGACTTCGATGAGGTGCAGGGGCTTGTTGAATGAGGCAAAGGCGCAGGCGAAAGCCGGCAGCAGCACGCCGCAGCGGCCGACTTCGTTGGTCTGCACGAGTCGAGTGGCGACGAGGTGGAAAATCTCGGATCTGAACTGCCCGCAGAAGTCGCGGAACGCCGGCCAGGCGTCCGCGGCCGGCCGCGTGCCGCCAACGGTGGGATAGAACTCGCGCAGCGGATGGTCGAGACCGCCCAGCAGCAGGTAGTGCACAGCGCCAAAGAGAAGGTTGGCGGGCGGATGCTGCGGATGCCCGCCGCACGCCATGTTGCGGATGGTCTCATCCTCGGCGACCCGGGCTGAGAGAGCCGCGTAGAGCGGGCAATACTCGGCGCACACCGTGGCGAAGAAGGCGAACTCGCTGCGGAGCCGTTCCGAATTCATCATTGCGATCAGTGGTCGCGCCCCAGCGGGAACGCTTTGCAGAACTCCGCGATCTCGCCGCGGACCGTTTCGCACGTCGCGGCGTCGCCGGCGCTGCCCAGGACGCGGTCAATCCACTCGGCGACCTGCGTCATCTCGCGTTCCTTGAGGCCGCGCGTCGTCAGTGCCGGGCTGCCCAGGCGCAGGCCGCTGGTCACGCGCGGCGGCCGCGGGTCGTTGGGGATGCCGTTCTTATTGGTGATGATGCCGGCCGACTCGAGCCACTTCTCCGCGTCGGCGCCGGTGAGGTTCTCATCGCGCTGGCGCAGATCGACGAGCATGAGGTGGTTGTCCGTGCCGCCCGAGCAGAGGCGGTAGTTGCGCTCGGCCAGCGCGGCGGCCAGAGCCCTGGCGTTCTTCACAACCTGCGCGCAATACGTCTTGAAGGAAGGCTGCAACGCCTCGCCGAACGCCACGGCCTTGGCGGCGATGATGTGCATGAGCGGCCCGCCCTGCACGCCCGGGAAGAGCGCCTTGTCAATCTTTTTGGCGATCTCTTCGTCATTGGTCATGATGAGTCCGCCGCGCGGCCCGCGGAGGGTCTTGTGCGTGGTGGTGGTCACGATGTGCGCATGCGGGAAGGGCGAAGGGTGCGCGCCGGTGGCGCACAACCCGGCGATGTGGGCGATGTCGGCCATGAGAATGGCGCCGCATTCATCGGCCACGGCGCGGAACTTCGCAAAGTCGATCGTACGCGGATAGGCCGAGTAGCCGCACAGGATCATCTTCGGCTTGTGCTCGAGGCACACGGCGCGCATGGCTTCGTAGTCGATGTGCTCGAAGCGCGGATTGGTCGCGTCGTAGACGAGCGGATAGTGCACGGGCTTGAAGTAGCGGCCGGAGAAATTGATCTTCATCCCGTGGCTGAGGTGGCCGCCGTCCTTGAGCACCAGTGACGCGAACGTGTCGCCGACCTCCATCATCGCCATGAAGACGGCCATGTTGGCCTGCGCGCCGCTGTGGGGCTGCACGTTGGCGAACTGGCAGCCGAAGAGCTTTTTGGCGCGTTCGCGGGCGAGGTTCTCGATCTGGTCGTGGAACTCGCAGCCGCCGTAGTACCGCGCGCCGGGATAGCCCTCGGCGTACTTGTTGGTCAGGCAGGTGCCCATCGTGTGCATGACCATCGTCGAGACATGGTTTTCGGACGCGATGAGTTCGAGCGTCGTCTCCTGCCGGCGTGCCTCGCGGGTGATGATCTCCGCGGCCTGCGGATCGCGTCCGGCGAGTCGGTTCAGAAAGTCGGCGGAAAGTTGGTCCACGGAAAGTTCCCTCGGTGGCGAAGATTCGCGAATTCGATGGTGCGCCGTCGAGCATGCTAGGAGGCAAGGGCGGGTTTCGGCATCAGGGCGGAGCGGCGCGTGGCACTGAGCATAAAAATCGGGGCCGGACTTGATCGCCGGCCCCGGAAAGAGTGACGGGTTTGCCTCACGCGCGGTCCTCAGCGCACCTGCACCACCTCGCTGGTCCCGCACGAGCCGAGGTCCAGCAGTTGAATCAGGCCGCCGCAGGCGGCTGCTGACATGTATCCCGTAACCTGCCCGGCGCCCTCAAGATCGGAGGTGAATGCGGGGCCGGTTCGGACGACCAGGCCGCGCGGCTCGAGCCCTATCACGGAGCCGCTGCAGGGGCGGCCCGGAGGAATCGTGAACTGCCCGGCTTGCGGTGAGAAGAGCAGCACGACCCGGGCTGTGGGCGTGCTTCCGGTCCAGGACAGCGTCGCCGCGCCGGAATTCGGACAGGACGTCGTGATGCTGCACGCGAATCCGCCTCCGGCCTGGAACTCGTAGCACCCGATATCGATGATGGGCGGGGGCCCGGCGCCGGTGTCGATCGTGTTGGGATCGTCGACGCGACGAGGCAGTCCGTCGAGGTCGAGCGTCATGTCGGGAGGAAGCGTCAACGTGCTGCCCGCATCGATGCACGGCGAGCCGGGCGCGAGCCGGTAATTGCCCGCGCCGGAATCGACAAAGCGAGGATCGACGCTGATGTTCCCCAGACCATCCTGGAGCGGATCGGTATTGCAGAACATGAACGTGGCCGTGCCGGCGATGGCATAAGGACCGTTGTCCCAGACGAGGCAGTTGGTGTAGGTTGACTGTCCGAAGTACGACATGTCCCAGATGCCGGCGCTGTCGACGCCGAGGTTGGCGACGACGGTGACGTTTGTGGCGTAGATGGCGCCGCCCTGGTTGGTGATGCCGCCGCCGAATCCCCACGAGAGGTTGTTGTGCGCGATCAGACAGTTCTCGATATAGAGGTTCGACTCGTACGCGCCCATTCCGCGGCCCTCATTGTTGGCGGAGATGCAGTTGACGACGTGCCCGCCGCCGCCGCGCGTCGAAAAGACGCCGTCTGCGCGCCCAGTAATGGTGAAGCCGTCGAGGCGGCGATCGACGCCATAGGCAGCGGCATCGAAGAAGACACCGCCGACGATGCGCGTGACGAGCGGACCCTGAGTGGATTGCACTGTGACGACCTTGTTTCCCCAGCCGAATCCCGTGTATGTGCCGGGATCGACAAGGATGAGGTCGTTGGGATGCGCTGCATTGATAGCGTCAATGATCTCCGGGTAATCCTGGGGCACGCGAATAGTGTCCCCGAAGACCGCACCGGCGAAGGTCGCGGCGACTGCAACAGCCGCGCGCATTGACAAACGGGACAGGGAAGCAGACGGCATGGAGCACCTTCTTTCAAAAGGGAAGATGATGAACAACCGGCTCGAGCAAGAGCCGCCGCCCATCACAGGAGATTAGCTTCGCCTGAGCGCGGGCGCGCGCAGGCAAGCCACCCTGAATGTCGCCTGCGACTGAAACGCAGGATCAAACGCGCTGCGCACGAATCGAAGCAGGGCGTGTCCGCAAGTTGGTGTCCTGAAAATGCAGCTGCGCTCTGCTCTCGCGGCGTTCTTTATGGCGCCGACTCCGCCGAGAGGATGAACCAAGGGGCAGCTCGCGGAAGTCTTGCAGATGCGGAGTCCCTATACTTGCCATTGAGTCGATCGTGCTTGCAGGCGCGAGTGGCGCTGCAAGCCGTGATCGCCAGGCAGGAAAGCCGCCAAACGTGAGCACGGATTCATCCAAACAGTCCACACCGAGCCAGTCGATCGAGATCGTCGAGCCCATCGGCGCGCGCGTGCTCATTCGCAAGGATGAGGACCGCAAGCAGACCAAGTCGGGTATTCACCTGCCCGACAAGATCGAGATCCCGACGCTGACCGGCCGCATCGTCGCGGTCAGCGCGCAGGTCGAGCATGACGAGGATTACCCGATCCGCCAGTACGACCGCGTGCTCTTCAACCCGAAGGATGCGATCCCGGTGGACTTCGAAGGCGACAACCGCCTCTTCGTCGTGCCGGTCGAGAATGTCGTCGCCGTATTTCGCAAGGAATGAGAGGCGCAGGCCTGGCGCTGCGTCTGCCGGCCCTGCTCGCGCGGGCGAATGAATGGCAGAATCGACTGCGTCTCCAGCACGCATCCGCGTCGCGATCGATTGTTGCGCTTGGCTTTCGGCGTCTGGCCGAGCACTTTCCCACGACGTTGCTCGATGTGGCGCGCGTCGTCGCCGTCGAGCAGGTTCCCCCGCCGCCGTTGAAGCAATGGGGACTGCCGGCTGACGTCGCCGATGCCGTGGCGTTTCCTGATGCGGCAGGCCTGACCTTGGGCGAACTGGTTTTCGTACGACGCGGACTTGAGTGCGACGAGTCGCTCATCTTCCACGAACTCCTACACGTCATCCAGTGGCGGCAGCTCGGGCCGCGCGCATTCCTGGCGATGTACGGCTTACTCCTGTTGCGACAGGGCTACCACACCCACCCGCTGGAAGAGACGGCCTATGGCCTGCAGCGCCGATTCGACGGCGGCGAACTTCACGGGATTGACGTGGAGCCGCTCGTGCAACGGGCGCTCCAGGAGGCGGTGTCCCACTTCGTGCGGCAATCGCTCATGCAGCGTTTGGCGCTGGGCGCAGCGCGGTGGTGGGACCGCCTGGCTTAGAATCACTCATGGCTTCGCCTCCGGCACATGGTGATGCGAGAGCGATCGCGCCGCTCTCGGCGCCGTTTCGGTTCTCCATCACGCCGCCCGGCTCCAAGAGCCTGACGAACCGCTGTCTGCTGCTCGCGGCGCTGGCCGAGGGCCGATCGACGCTGCACCGGCCGCTGCGGGCCGATGATACTGAGGTCATGGTCGCGGCGCTGGGGCAACTCGGAATTGACATCGAGATCGAAGAGGGCGATGAGCCGCAGTCGTGGAAGGCGCTGCACGTGACCGGCGCCGGCGGCGCCTTGCGCGGCGGTGCCGCGCTCGATCTGCACAACGCCGGTACGGCCGTTCGGTTTCTTACCGCTGCGAGCGCGCTGGCGGATGCGCCGGTCGTGATCGACGGCAACGCCCGGATGCGCCGGCGGCCCGTCGGTGAATTGCTCGAACTCCTGCGGTCACTGGGTGCGAAGATCGACTGCCTTGAAGGCGATGCGGCGCTGCCGCTGCGCGTTCATCCGGCGGCGCTGCAGGGCGGGTCAGTCGCGGTCGGACCGACGCTGTCGAGCCAGTTCATTTCCGCCCTGCTCATGATCGGACCGCACATGCGCGAAGGGCTGTCGATCCGGGCTGCGTCGCTCACGTCGCCCGGCTACATCGCCATGACGCTGGGGTGCATGGACCGATTCGGCGCGACGATTGACGCGACGGCTCCGCTCGATCGCATCGACGTCGCCGCCGGTGCGTATGAAGGCGTGGACGTGAACATCGAGCCGGATGCGTCGAGCGCGACGTACTTCCTCGCAGCGGCGGCGCTGAGCCCCGGCTCGGTGTGCACGATCGAAGGCCTGGGCAAGGGATCGCTGCAGCCGGATGTGCGCTTCGCCGATGCGCTGCACGAGATGGGGGCGAGTCTCACGTTCGGCCGCGACTTTCTCACGATCTCCGGGGCCAAGGAACCGCTGCGCGGCATCGATTTCGACTGCATCCTCATGCCCGACGCCGCGATGACACTCGCCGTCGTTGCCGCGTTCGCCCAAGGTGAGTCGGTGCTGCGGGGCCTGTCCACGCTGCGGCACAAGGAGACGGACCGCCTCGCCGCCCTGCAGGCGGAACTGGCCAAACTCGGCGCCGCCGTGGAGATCGAAGATGATGAACTGCTCGTGATCGAACCCGCCGCCGACGCCCGGCAGCGGCGCGACGAGATCGTGATCGAGACGTACGACGATCACCGCATGGCCATGGCGTTCTCAATCGCCGGACTGGTGCGGCCGGGCGTGTGCATCGCCGATCCCGGCTGCGTCGCCAAGACCTATCCGGGCTACTGGGCCGACTTCGATCGGATGCGGGACTCGATCGCGTCATGACCACAATCGTCTGGTTTCGCCAGGATCTGCGGCTCGATGATCAGCCCGCATTGCGTGCCGCTGTCGATCGCGGCGAGCCGATTGTTCCGGTGTACATCTGGTCGCCTGCCGACGAGAGAGATTGGCCCATGGGCGCGGCGAGCCGGTGGTGGCTGCACCACTCGCTTGTCTCTCTGGATGGCCAACTGAAACGGTGCGGCTCACGACTCATCGTTCGAATCGGGCCCGCCCGCGAAGAGCTGCCAAAGCTGATCGCGCAATCCGGCGCTACTGCAATCTACTGGTCGCGCCGCTACGAACCGGCAGCGGTCAAGGCCGAGCGAGAAGTCGAGAAGCTGCTGAGCGGTCGCGGTGTAAAGTGGGAGTCATTCAACTCGTCGCTGTTGCACGACCCCGAGCTGGTCAGGACGAAGACGGGCGGGCCGTACCAGGTCTTTACGCCGTTCTGGAGAGCGCTGCAGGGTGGACCGGAGATCGGCCAACCGATCGCATCGCCCCGACACCTTGCGGCGCCGAGGAAGTGGCCCGCGTCGGTAAAGCTCGAACAACTCAAACTGTTGCCGACGCCTGACTGGGCTTCAGGCTTCGCTTCGAAGTGGACGCCGGGCGAGGCGGGCGCGAAGGCGCAGATCAAGCGGTTCCTGGAAGAGATCGCGGCGTACGACGGCGAGCGAGATCGCCCCGACCGTGACGGCACATCACGACTGAGCCCGCACCTGCACTTTGGTGAAGTATCGCCTCGGCGCGTGTGGGCGGAGGTGATCGGACACGAAGCCAAGAGCCGCCGGAGTGGGCCGTCGAAGGGCGCGATGTCGTATCTGCGAGAACTTGCCTGGCGTGAGTTTGCTCATCACCTGCTGCATCACTTTCCTCAAACACCCGAACGGCCCCTGCGCGAGCAATATGGCCGCTTTCCTTGGCGTCGGAGCAGGAAGGACTTGAGCGCGTGGCAGCGCGGCATGACCGGCTACCCGTACGTCGACGCCGGGATGCGCCAGCTCTGGTTCATCGGCTGGATGCACAACCGGGTGCGCATGATGGCGGCTTCGCTGCTGGTCAAACAGCTGCTGCTCGATTGGCGGCACGGGGCCAGGTGGTTCTGGGATACGCTCGTGGATGCGGACCTGGCCAACAACACGCTAGGGTGGCAGTGGTGCGCCGGGTGCGGCGCTGACGCGGCTCCGTACTTTCGCATTTTCAACCCGATGACGCAGGGGGAAAAGTTCGACCCACAGGGAAGGTACGTTCGGGAATGGGTGCCGGAGTTGAGCGGCCTGCCCGACGAATTCATCCATCGACCCTGGGATGCACCAGCGCACGTGCTTCGAGCGGCAGGCATCACGCTCGGCCGCACCTATCCTTTCCCGATCGTCACTCATGAAGACGGACGCCGGCGGGCGCTCGAGGCACTGAGCGCGGTCAAGGAGAGCGCATGAATCGACGGAGCCGCGTGAGATCGATGTTCGCTGCAGTCTGTGCGACGCTCGTGCTCGCGTCTGCGGTTCCTGCACGGCAGGAGCCCGTCAATCCGGCGCGGATCAGCCGTATCGATCTGATCAACGCCTACGACCGGCTCGACGCACAATTCATGCTGCGCCTCGCGGATGGCCTTGCCGAGCCGCCCGAGGGTGTGCAGCCGGCTTCTGATGTCTGGCGACAGTGGACGTTGCAGGATGTCGCTGAACTCGAGCGTCTCAACCTGCAGGTCGATCGCGCGGCGGCGTCATTCCTCGGTGGAGATCTGGGCCGCGTCGTGTTTCTGCTGAACTCGGCTCTTGCGGTGCGGCCGGGTGATGCCTCGGACGCAGCCTTTCTCGCGCTGGCTCGCTCGCTGCACCTCGAGATCGATCCTGCCCGTCCGAGCGTGCGGCAGATGTCTGAAGGCGGCGACTTCGACGGCGAGTGCACGTTCCGCGTCTCATCGATCTACCCGCTGCCTGAGGGCGTGGAAGCGCCGCAGGAAGCCGGGTTGATGATTGTGTTCGACGAAACGGGATCTTCCACGAGTTCGATCAACCAGTTGATGCTGTCCATCGACGCATCGCGCCGCGTGAGCGGCGCGGTCACGGCGCACCTCGATGGACCCTGGCGGGCCGGCACGCGCGAAATCAAACTGCGCTCGGGCGAGATGCGCCTGAGGGGATTTGCCTTTGATCAGCCGCCGCAGACCTTCGCGCCCATCGGTCGCTGGACGGTGCTGCCCGAGGCGCTCGACGAAGCGCAGCGGCGGCTGGGCGCCCGGCTCGACGCAGCCGGCAAAGCCGATGCCGCGCAGGAGCAGCTCCTCGCACAGACACTGCTCCGTCAGCGCCTGACGCTGCTTGAAGATCCTGATTCGCGCGCCGACACAACCGGCCTGCTCATCGATTACTCCGAACTGATCGGTTCGCTCGATCGCGAATGCACGATGATTGAGGCCGGAATCGACCCATACTCCGGTCGCAGCGGCGACACGTGGCACGGTGTGCCGCTCGGGGAAGAACTGTACCTGCCGGCCCGCATCTACGTACCCGCCGAGGTGGATCGGCAAGGGCCGATGCCGCTGGTCATTGCGCTGCACGGCGCGGGAGGCGACGAGAACTTCTTCATGGAGGCGGGCGGCGACGGCATCATCAAGCGCCTCGCCGACAAAAAGGGCTTTGCGGTCGTGAGTCCGCAGGCGTCGCCGCTGATGGATGTCGGCCTCGCGTTCGATTCGATCGTCGCGCTGATGCAATCGCTCTACGACATCGACGAGAATCGCATCTACGTGCTGGGCCATTCGATGGGCGCCATGATGACGGGTGGAATCTCGGCGGCGCGGCACGATCGCATCGCCGCGGCGTGCTGGCTGGCGGGAGCGAGCTACTCGCGCGGCTCGACGATTCCGCCGACGCTGGCCGTCGCCGCCCAGCTCGACTCCATCATTGCGCCCTCGCGCGTGGAGGCGGTGGTCGCCGAGGCGAAGCGCGGCGGCATGGACGTCGAGTATCGCCGGATGGAGCACTACGGCCATGTACTGATGATCGGACCGATTCTGCCTGAAGTGCTGGACTGGCTGCTGGCGCGGCGCCGGTAATGAACTCCACGCAAGGAGCACCAGTGGATTACCGCATCATCAGCATCGGAACTCTGGCCGCGCACCCGCTCTGGGGCGAGCGCGGCGAAGTGCGCACGCCACACGCGACGACGACGCTGCTGCGCGGCGGCGATCGGTCGATCATTGTCGATCCATCGCTGCCGGGCGAAATTCTCGAGGCCCGCCTGCGCGAGCGATCCGGGCTGAGCGCCGCGCAGATCACCCATGTCTTTCTCACTTCGTTTCGACCGGATCTCCGACGCGGCCTGCGCCTCTTCGATCACGCGACGTGGTGGATCGCCGCCGCCGAGCGCGAGGCGGTGGGGCAGGCGCTCGTGGCGCAGTTCGAGCAAAACCGCGATGAGGGTGAACCGGACATGGCGGAGATTGTGCGCGATGAGATCGCGCTGCTGCGCCGCTTCGAACCGGCTCCGGATCACCTCGCGGATCGGGTCGATCTCTTCCCGCTGCCCGGGCGCACGCCTGGCAGCGCCGGGCTGCTGCTGGCGCTGCCGCGCTACACGCTGCTGATCTGCGGCGACGCGATCGCGACCATCGAGCACCTCGAGAAGGGGCAGGTGCTGGCCGACTGCTTCAACCTTGAGCAGGCGCGAGAGTCGTTTGCGGAAGCGGTGGAGATCGCGGACCTGCTCATTCCCGGCCGCGACAACCTCGTGGTGAACCCGACGCGCCGGCCGTTCTAGATTCGCCCGCATCCGCATAGCATTGCCCGTGAGTCGCTCACCCGCCCGCATCCTCGATGCCAACGCGAACCGCGCCCGCGAGGCGCTGCGCATCATGGAGGATTACGCGCGGTTCATCGCCGACGACCGCGATCTGGCGGCGCAACTCAAGTCCATCCGCCATGAGCTGCGCTTGGCTCTGGATCGCCTGCCGCCGGGCTGGCTGGAGGCGAACCGCGATTCGCCCGGCGACGTCGGCCGCACGATCAAGACAGAAAGCGAGGGCCGGCGCGAGAGCGTCGCGGCGATCGTGATCGCGGCGGGCAAGCGACTGAGCGAGGCGCTGCGCAGTCTTGAGGAGTACCTCAAGGCGATCGACGCCACGGCGGCCGCTTCGATCGAAGCACAGCGCTACCGCGCCTACGAAGCGGAGCAGCGGCTGCAGCTTCGCCTCGGCACGGCGACCTGCCCGCAGTGGCGGTTGTGCGTGCTGATCACCGAGTCGCTGTGCACGCTGCCATGGATCGAGGTGCTCGAAGCGGCGATCGGCGGCGGAGCAGACTGCATCCAGTTGCGCGAGAAGAACCTAGAGGACGGCAAGTTGCTCGGTCGCGCCACCGTCGTCGTCGATCGTTGCCGCGCCGCGGGCATTGCAAGCATCATCAACGATCGCGCCGACGTGGCGCTGCTCGTCGGCGCCACGGGCGTGCACCTCGGGCAGACCGATCTACCGGTGGGACACGTGCGGCGGCTGGCGGGGCGGCAACTCATCGTCGGCGTTTCGACGAGCAACCTGGCGCAGGCGGAAGCGGCGGCGAAGGCGGGCGCCGATTACTGCGGCGTGGGCCCCATGTTCCATACGACGACCAAGGACAAACCGCACCTGGCCGGCCCCGAATACCTCCGCCAGTACATCGAGCGCGTTCCGCTGCCGCACCTGGCCATCGGCGGCATCACCAGCGCCAACGTGCGCCAACTCGCCGCAGTTGGGGGGCGAGGCGTGGCGGTGAGTTCGTGCGTGTGCGCCAGCGACGACCCGTGCGAGGCTGTGCGACAGTTGCGCGAGGCGCTCGGACCGTGAAGCCGACGTCGCGGCACTCACCGCTGCAAACCCAAACGCCTACGATCCGGACCTGATGCAACTGCTCCAGGTCAGCAACCTCGTCAAGACCTACGGCCAGCGGGCCGTCGTGGACGGCGTGTCATTCCACGTGGACCGCGCTGAGATCGTGGGGCTGCTCGGCCGCAATGGGGCGGGCAAGACGACGAGTTTCCGCATGAGCATCGGCATGACGACGCCCGATGGCGGGCAGGTGGTCTTCGACGGGCATGACGTGACGCGCGAGCCGATGTTCCGCCGGGCCAATCGCGGGATGGGCTATCTCAGCCAGGAGCCGAGCATCCTCCGCCGCGCGACGGTGGAGCAGAATCTCATGGCGTTTCTCGAACTCCAGCCGCTGGGCCGGCAGGAGCGCACCGCCCGGCTTAATGATCTTCTCGCGCAATTCGGCCTGACCAAGAACCGCCACCAGTCTTCCAGAACCTTGTCGGGCGGCGAGCGGCGCAAACTGGAGATCGCCCGCTGCCTGATCAAAAACCCCGATCTCATCCTGCTCGACGAACCGTTCTCGGGGGTCGATCCGCTCGCCGTGGAGGACCTGCAGCGCGAGATTCTGCGACTTCGCGAGCAGCGCGGCATTGCCATGCTCATCACCGACCATAACGTCCTGCAGACCCTTCGCGTGTGCGACCGGGCCTACATCCTCAACGACGGTCGGATTCTGGCCGAAGGTCCTCCGAAGGACCTGATTCGCGATGAGATCGTGCGCCAGTCCTACCTAGGGTCGATGTTCCGCGGCGATGAGTTCGACTGACCGGCAGGGGGTCAGATGAGGCGAACAGCAAGAACGCGGCTTGTGCCGGCGATGCTCCTCGCGACGCTCATGCTGGGCGCGAGCGGGTGCGGCATCGCGTGGACGGACCGTGAAGGCTTCATCCGCCACGACGGCGTGTATGTTTTTCATGCACCGGGCATTGCCGGCGAAGTGCCACACGACCACTACTTCGCAGCGGGCCTGCTGCGGGCGGGCGTGCAGGAAGTGCGCTTCGTGAACTGGGCGACGATGGCGCCGGGGCGCAACCTCACCGACGTGTCGCTGCACGAGGCGCAGGCGCGGCGGCTGGCGGATCGCGTTCGCGGATTCAAGGCGACGTCGCCCGAAGCCCGCGTCATCCTGACCGGGCACAGCGGCGGCGCCAAGATTGCGATCCGCGCTGCCGAGTTGCTTGACGTCGGCTCCGATGCGGTCGAGCAGGTGTGGCTGCTGGCGCCGGCGCTCTCGCCCGACTACGACTTCGGGCCCGCGCTGGAGCGCGTGCCGCGCGTCGTGGCGTTCAGTTCGCCGCACGACGGCCTGCTGCTGGGCGCGGGCACCTCGCTCTTTGGCACTTCCGATCGGTACTTTGGCGATGCAGGCGGCCGCGTGGGCTTTGTCTACGAGCATCCTCGCTTCGAGCAGTGGGGCTACGACCCCGCCTGGCTGGCGTTTCGAAACAGCGGCGATCACATGCAGGTGCTCGGTCAGCGATTTGCATGGCAGGTCATCGGACCGTCGATGCTGAGTTGGATCCCTCCGGCGACCCGCGAGACGGCGGATCTGGCAACGGGGGGTGTAATCGCCGACCACGATGCGGATGCCGCGCCCGAAGCGCGTCCATGACCATCGGCGGCGGATTGCTACAATTACCGACTATGAATCCCACGCAGATCGCCGCCGCCCTCGAGCAGAAGTTTCCCGGTCGTATCACGGCATCGCTGCCGGAGGACAAGCATCCGCGCATTCACGTCGAGGCTGCCAACTGGCGAGAAATCGCCGAGTTCCTCGCCCGCGATCCGGACCTCGATTTCGATTTCCTCCTGTGCATTTCGGGTGTGGACTACGTGGGTGATGACAAGCTCTGCGCCGTCTACGACCTGCGCTCGATGACGCACAAACACGAATTCGCGGTGAAGGTGTACACCGACCGCAACGCGCCGTCGATCGCGAGCGTTTCGGACGTCTGGCCCGCCGCGGACTGGCACGAGCGCGAGATATTCGACATGTTCGGCATCGACTTTCCGGGGCACCCCGACCTTCGGCGCATCCTGCTGCCCGAAGACTGGGTCGGCCATCCGCTCCGCAAAGACTACGTCTTCCCGCGCGAGTACCACGGTATTCCCGGCTCGTACGAACTCGACTGGCAGCAGAAGCCGACCTACCCGGCGTGAGATTGCACCGAGGGGGCGACGTGCTGCTCTACACCGTCGCATGCGAATTCGATTCCGTTGAGGTGGCCCGGCAGTGGGTGGAGTGGCTCGAGCGCGAGCATCTCGCGGATGTCTGCCGCGCGGGCGCCGAGTCGGCCGAAGTCATCCGCGTTGACGCGGCATCGATCGCGTACCAGGTGCAGTACCGCTTCCGCACTCGCGCTGCGTTTGAGTCCTATGAGAGGGATCATGCGCCGCGTTTGCGGGCTGAAGGGTTGAAGCGCTTCCCACTGGAACTCGGCCTGCGCTACAGCCGCTCGACGGGCGAGGTCATTGCCCGCTCCGCGCCCGCCTGCCCGAAGTCCGCTTTGACTTAGGCCGCACCGGCTTGCCCAGGCCGGCGGCCTTTCGCAGCGCGCTCACCTCTGCGGCGCGTAGCATGCGCCACTGTCCGAGGGCCACGCCGCTGAGTTTGAGCGGGCCCACCGCGATGCACCGGACTTTGCGCACCGGGTGATCGAGCGCCGCCATCATGTCGCGAATCTGGCGATTACGCCCTTCGCGCAGCTCCATGGTGAGATGCGTGCGATCGCGGTCGCGCTTGAGCAGTTTGAGGCGGACGGGCTCGGTGCGTTCGACCTTGTTGCGGCGGCGGTCGTGCAGCACAATGCCGCGCTGCAGGGCCGCAACGCCCTCGCCATCGAGACTGCCCTTGACTACGACTTCATACGTCTTGTGCACCTCGTAGCGCGGATGCGTGAGGCGATTGGCCAGTGCGCCGTCGTTGGTCAGCAGCAGCAGGCCGGTCGCGTCGGCGTCGAGCCGCCCGACGCAAAAGAGGCGGGGCTTGCCCGGCAGGGGCACGAGATCGATTGCCCGGCGCCGGCCGTACGGATCGCTGTTGGTCGAGACCACGTTGGTGGGCTTGTTGAGCATCACGTAGTAGTGATCGGCGGGATGGTCCGGGCGCCGGCGGCGCACCGGATGGCCGTCCACCTCGATCCGGTCGTTCACGGGATCGACCCAAGCGGGCAGCGACTCGATGAAGGTGCCGTTCACGCTGACGCGGCGCTCCTCGATGAGTTGCTCGCAGTGGCGGCGCGAGTCGATGCCTGCCTCGGCGAGGACCTTCTGAATGCGCACGCCGCGCGACTTGTCAGCATATGGCGATGTTCGGCGGCGGGGCATGGGTCCAATGGTAGGTCCGGTTCGCTGCGCTCACGTGACCTTGCCCCACCCGCCCCCGCCGGGCGTCTCGATGATGAGGCGGTCGCCGGGCTTTGCGTCGCAGCCGTCGATCGAAGCCAGTTCGACGACCGCGGAGTCGGTGCGAATGAGGCTTTGCCTGCCGCACGCGCCGCTTTCACCCCCGGCGCAGCCGAACGGCGGGACGGTGCGATGCTGCGTGAGCACCGAGAGCGCCACGGGTTCGAGGAACTCGATCTCGCGCACCACGCCGTCGCCGCCGCGATGGCGGCCGAGCCCGCCGGAGGCGCGCCGAATCGCGAACTGGCGCACGCGCACCGGGTAGCGATGTTCGAGAACTTCGACGTCGGTGATGCGCGTGTTGGTCATATGCGTGTGGACGGCGTCAGCGCCTTCGCGCTGCTCGCTCGCCCCGGCGCCGCCGCAAATGGTCTCGTAGTAGCCGAATCGCTCGTTCCCGAAGAGGACGTTGTTCATCGTGCCCTGCGAACATGCGGCCAGGCCCAGCGCCTTGATGAGCGTGTCCACAAGGCGCTGACTCGTTTCGGTATTGCCGCCGACCACTGCCGGGCAGCGCGCCGGATCGGCGCTGAAGCGCGGGTTGAGAATCGTGTCCTCGGGCAGAATCATGCTGACCGATTCGAGCAGACCCTCGTTGAGCGGCAGCGGTCGGCCCACGAGCAGGCGCAGGACATACATGACGGCGCTGTGGACGATGGCGGGAGTCGCATTCAGGTTACCGGCGTGCGTAGGGCACGAGCCGGTGAAATCGATGACCGCGCGCCCGCCACGAGTGGTGATGCTGACTTCCAGCGCCGAGCCGTCGTCAAGTTGCTCGGCGGCATGGAAGACGCGATCGCCCAGATGCGCCAGAGCCTGGCGCGTCGTGTCGGCGGCCTGCGATCGCAGTGCCGCCATGAACGCAGCCACGACATCGGGGCCGTGCGTCCGGGCGAGTTGGCGGAGCATCTCGGCGCCGTGGCGGTTGGCGGCGAGGGCTGCGGCGAGGTCGGCGAGGTTCATCTCCACCTGGCGCGAAGGATGAGGCGAATCTTCGAGCAGCGCGCGAATTGCAGGCCAGTCCACCACGCCGCCGCGCGCCAGGAGCATGGGTGGGATCACCACGCCTTCTTCGGCCAGGGTGCGCGCCGCGGGCGGCATCGAGCCCGGCCGCGTGCCGCCGATCTCGGCGTGATGGGCGCGGTTGGCGACGTAGCCGAGCAGCGCATCGCCATCGAAGACCGGCGTGATGAGCGTGATGTCAGGCAGATGCGAGCCGCCGAATGCCGGGTGATTGGTGATGGCCACATCGCCAGGCTTGAGCGCGATCGCATCGCGCACGGCGCGGACGCAGCAGCCCATCGCGCCCAGGTGCACGGGGATGTGTGGGGCGTTGGCGACCAGCCGCGCCTCGGCGTCGAGCAGGGCGCACGAGAAGTCCAGACGCTCCTTGACGTTCGTCGATTGAGCGGTGCGGCGGAGCAGTTCGCCCATGTCCTGAACGATCCCGCGGAACCGGTTCGTGAACAGCTCGAGGCGGATGGGGTTAATCGCGTCGCCTGTCGGGGCTTGCTCGGCCGGCCGCTGCTGCGTGGCCGCGACAGATCGCTCGATGATGATGTGCCCGCCGAGGGCCCGTCGGCAGGTCCAGCCTGGTTCCACCAGCGTGGTGCTGTGATCATCGACAAGCAAAGCCGGGCCGGGGACCGGAGAAGAGGACACGAACGCTTCGCGGTCGATGATCGGAACGCTCGTGTCTGCGGCGTCGAACCGCATGTGGATGGCGCGCGTTGCGGGCGGCGGGTCGTGCCGGTGCGTGTGCGGCGTCGCGCGCCGCTGCGGCGCAGGAGTTGAAGCAATGACGCGAAGCGATTCGAGCTCAATGCGGCCCGGAGGTCCATAGCCGAAAATGCGCTGGTGCTCGCGAGCGAAGCCGGAGCCGAGCGCAGGCAGATCGGTGATCTCGACCGTCAGTGTCGAGTCCTGGCCGAGTACGCGCATCTCCGCAAGGCGGCGGCGGATCTCGACTGGCTCATCGGCGGTGCAATCGCGCTCCACGAGTTCGATCGCCTCGCGGTCGAGGTCGGCGAGCATCGCGGCCAGATCGTGGGGCGAAACGTCATCGAGCGGGCGCAGCACCTGGCGCTGCGCAAAGCGCTCCACGCGCGCATCGAAGAGGCCCGCGGCACTGAGCAGCCCGGCGTCGGCGGGTGCGATGACGCGGTTCATGCCGAGCCGATCCGCTATGGCGCAGGCGTGCTGGCCTCCGGCGCCGCCGAAGGCGATGAGCGTGTGCTCGGCAGGATCGAGGCCGCGCCGCAGGCTGATGCGCGCGATGGCGTCGGCCATGTGCGCGTTGGCGATGGCGAGCAGGCCGGTGAGCAGGGTCGTTTCATCGATCGCCTCGCCGGCGCCGCGCCGAACCTCGGTGAGCAGCTGCTCGCAGCGGAGAACGGCTGCGGCATGATCAAGCGGCGTCTGGAAACGCCGCTCATCCACGCGCCCCAGCAGCAGGTTGACGTCGGTAATGGTGAGCGGGCCGCCGCAGCCGTAGCAGGCCGGTCCCGGCGCGGCGCCGGCGCTGTGCGGGCCGACGCGCAGGCGGTGGCCGTCGAACCAGCACACGCTCCCGCCACCGGCGGCGACGCTTTCAATAGAGAGCGCCGGGGCGAGCAGCCGCGCATCGCCCACGTGGTGCTCGAAGTCGTATTCGAATTCGCCCGCCCAGCGCGCCACGTCCGTACTCGTGCCGCCCATGTCGAACGAGATGACGTGCTGCTCGCCCGTGGCGCGGGCCACGGCTGCGGCGCCGGCAATGCCGCCGGCCGGTCCGCTGAGCAGGCTGTCGCACGGGCGGTAGTGCTTCGCCGCCGCCAGTCCGCCGGCGCTGGTCATGACCTTGATCGAGTCCGCCTCGATGCGCTCGCCGATGCGCCCGATGTAGCCGCGAATGATCGGCGCAAGATACGCGTCCACCAGCGCCGTTTCAGCGCGCGGCAGCAGGCGCATCAGCGGAGCGGCCGCGGATGATCGGGTAACAGATTCAAATCCCGCCTCCCGGAGCACAGCTTCGACGGTCCGCTCGTGTTCGTCATTAAGCCATGCGTTCTTGAGCGCCACCGCCGCCGCTGAGATGCCCCGCGCCGCGAGTCGGGCGGCTTCATCGCGCAGGTGATCGAGATCGACCGGCGCCAGCACGAGGCCGCCGGCGTCGATCTGCTCGCGCACTTCGACGACGGCGTCGTGCAGCGGCTGCGGCTTGAGAATGTCGATGGCGAACAGATCAGGACGCTGCTGCGTGCCGATGCGAATGAGATCGGCAAAGCCGGCGGTGATGAGCAGGGCGGTGGGGCCGCCGCGCCGCTCGAGCAGTGCGTTGGTGCCGCGCGTCGTCGCGAGACGCAGTTGCATGGGCGGCAGCAAACCGTTCAGCGGCGTTCTCGTCACGAGGTGCGCCGCGAGCACCGGCGCTTCCAGGCCCGTTTCGATCTCGCACAGACCCGTCGGCATTGGCGCGGCGGAGTCGGTCGTGACGACGTTGCGCCGGGCGTCAAACGAGCCGATGCGCGCCGCCCGGGGCGAGTCGGCGATGCGGCGCAGCATCGCGCCAACGAAGAAGTCATCGGGCGCGTCGACCGGCAGCCGGAGCCGGACTTGATTCGTGCCGATCGATTCGACGATGGTCGCGCGCAGGGCGCCGGTGCTGAGCACCTTGGCTCGATGCTCCCGACCCTGCGGATCAAGCGCGAGGCAATCGGTGAACGTGCCGCCGGTATCGATGCACAGGCGCCAGACGCTCGAGTCGTGCATGGCAGCATCCGCCCGCGGCCCGGGTCAGCCGCTCAGGTGGTCAGATCTTGGGCGCGACGTGCAGGCCCGCCCGCGTGCCGCCGATGCGAAGCAGTTCCGCGATCTCCGCCGCGTGCTTGAGGCTGGACGCCTTGATCTCCTCAACGAGTTCGCGGTTGTGCCGGTCGCGCCGGAAGTACGCAAGCGTGAGATCGACGAGGTGGCTGTCGGGCGTGTCGCGGAAGTAATCAAAACCCTCGCGGTAGATGAGGCGCGAAGCGAGGGTGGCGCAGACGATCTCCTGCCGGTAAGACTTGGGCAGCACCGTCCACACGCGGTCGCCCGCCTTGGCCAGCAGCGACGGCGGGATGTGTTCGGTAATGCACTGCTCAACCAGATCGGGATGATTCTCGGCGACGCGCTCGTAGTCGGCAGTGAGCGCGTCGTTGACGCGGCGGATCTCGCGGCTGAGCAGGATGCTCAGATCGACCAGCGGTGTGGTGGGCCGGCGCTTTCGCTCTTCGAAGAGCAGCCGCGCCTCGAGCCCGGCCACCTCGCGCAATCGCTGGAGCACCTCATGGACGTACTGAGACTTGATCTCAAGGAACTCGGCCTGGCTGATCATGAGGCTGGCCATGATCTCGTAACTCGAGCAGATCACGCCGCACTTGTTGGCCGATGAGTCCTTGACGATGATCACGCCGGTATCGAACAGCAGCCTTCGGGCCTCGCCGGTGATGAAAAGATTGGCGCCTTCGACAATGATCGGGCTGCTGGGCTTGCCGTCCGCGGTGAGGAACTTCTTCCAGTTGGCGACGTTGATCGTTTCTGGCCGCCCGCCGGCCGGCACGAACGCGTCGGCGATCACGCGGTTGTGCATCTCGTTGCGGATGCGCGAGCCGTCGGGGTCGGACACGAGGGTGAGCGCGCCCTGCGGCGAGAGGCGGCCGCGGTCGAACTCGGCAATCGACTTGCTCGCGGTCACGAGGCGGAGTAGTTCCTGGTGGTTGAGGCCCTGCAAATCTTCCGCGCAGCCGAAGCCGTCGGCGATGCCGACGATCCTGACGTTGCTGCCGTAGTCGCGGATGACGATCTTGATGAGATTGCCCGCCACGTCGCCGTCGGGCCCGCCGGTGATTTTGAGCGTAAAAGGCTGCTTGCGCGGGTCGATGCCGTTGGACTTGAGGGCGACTTCGAGGAAGACGTTGACGCCTTCGCTCGTGACGCCGTATTCCTTGTGATTGATTCCCGCCCCGGGCTTGGAGCTCATCAGCGCGTTGGGGAAGCGGTAGCCCCGCGCCGCGGCCCGCTCGACGATCCAGTTGATGTGGCCGGGGGTGATGTTCTCGTCGGGCCCGAGGTAGATCCATTCCTTGACGCCGAGGTGATCGACGATGCGCGACTGGGTCTTCTCGTCGTCGGTGATCAGGTCGAGCAGCCCATCGGCGAAGGCGCGCACGCAGCGGTTGATCGTCTGACCGGGGCGGACGAGGATGACGGCCTTGGCGCCGCCTTCGGGGATGTCCTTGTTCTTGAGTTGCTGGGCGTAGCCCAGTTCGAACACTTCGTCGAAGTGGCGCTCGGTCTCGCGGATGAACTGCTCGTCGCTGCCGGGGCGGACGACGCGGACGCCGCCGCGGGCCGTCTGCCGGAAGCGGACGTGGAAGGCGTTGAAGTCGCGGCCGTGGATGAAGAAGATGCCAAAGGGCCTTTCGTTGCGCGGGGCGACGCGCATCATGAGGTCCGGCGAGAGCCGCAGCGCCAGGGCGTAGCGTCCGACGACGTAGTAGTTCGTCTTGAGCGTGGCGGTGATGGCGTCGAGGATCGTCGTGAAGATCTCGCGCGTCACTTCATCCTCGATCGCCGCGTTGATGTGCTCGCGCACCTTGTGCTCGCGCAATTCGTAGTCGGCGTCGTCGAGTTCGTTGTCGGGATCGAAGCGCTCGCGGAACAGGTTCACGAGCATGAGGCTCAGTTCGATGCTCTTCTCGGTGATCTCGCGGATGCGGGCCCGGCTGTAGTAATAGCGATTCGTCTTAACGAGCAACTGGTGGGCGAGATCGCAGTAGGTGTGCAGGATGTCGGCGCCGCCCAGGCCCACTTCGGAGTGTTCGTAGCCCAGCGCGAGCGTCTCGCGATCGAGCCACTTGAGACGCAGCAGGTCGCGGTGCAGGCGCTGCCAGAGCAGTGAGTTGGGGTCGATCTGTCCGCCGTCGGGCCCCTGCACGACTGCGGAGATGATCACGACCGACTCTTCTTCGCCGGCCTGGATGGCGTCCACGTAGGCGCGATCGACGTTGATGCTCAGCGTCTTGAACCTGTTGGCCACACGGATGAGCATGCGCTTGGCCGGCACGTTGGCGACGGCGAGGATGATGCGCGAGTGGGCGGGGTAGAGGCTGTTGTCGATGACGACGGCGCTGCCCTTGGAATGGCTCACTTCCTGGTAGAGCCGCGCGTGGCCGAGGATGCGCGCCGGCGGGCAGTTGAGCACGCTGTCTTCGGAGAGCAGTTTGAAATGCTCGCGCAGCGACTGTTCGGTCCAGGGTTCGCCGCGCTGTTTGGCCAGCGCGAGGGTCTTTTCAAAAGTGTTGCGCACGGCCTCCTGGTTCAGGTCGCAAGGCTGGCTCTGGCCGACTTCAAAGATATCGATGACCAGTTCGGCGTCATGCGAGCAGTAGAGTTTGGCCGAGCGAATGAGATCGTCGCCGAAGTCATACATGAGCAGATCGACGAGCAGCCCCGGATAGTCGCGCGGCAGGACGTAAGTAACGCGACGGCCGTCGTTGCTGCGAATGCGGACGCGTGGCTCCTGTCCCGAGGCCCGCAGGGCGAGCACGGCGCGCATGTGCTCCATGCGCGTCGCTTCATCCACGTTGCGGAAATAGGTTTCGGGCATCTGCTGGAAAAACCAGGGGACAAAATCTTCCGCCGCCTGGCTCAAGCCATCGCCCAGTTGCCGAATGACCTCTTCGCGATCGATCTGAACGTCTGCCATGCGACAATCCTTGGCGGGCGTGGCATGGAACGCCACAACGCATTGGCAGATTTGCGGTGGCGGGCCTAGTGTTGCCGCTATGCCCGGCCGGACCGTGGTCACGATCGGTAATTTTGACGGCGCCCATTCGGGGCATCAGGCGCTCATTCGCGCCGCCCGGCAAGCCGCCGGCGACGCCGGGCGAATCATCGCGATGGTCTTCGACCCGCATCCCGCCACGGTGCTGCGGCCTGACGCCGTGCCGGCGCGGCTGACGAGCCTACCGCAGCGGACGCGGCTTCTGCGCGACCTCGGCGTCGATGAAGTCGTCCCCCTGGAGCCCACGCCCGAACTGCTCGGGACTTGCCCTGAATCCTTTATCGCCGGCGTCAACGAGCGCCAGCAGCCCGCGGCGATGGTCGAAGGTCCCGACTTTCGCTTCGGCAAGGACCGGGCCGGAGACGTGCGCCTCCTGAAGGACCTCGGTCTGGCGCTGGGCTTTGAAGTGATCATCGTGCCGCCCGCCCAGGCCGTGCTGAGCGATCACACGCTTGTCACGGTGTCGAGTTCGCTCGTGCGATGGCTGCTCGAGCACGGCCGGGTGGATGACGCGCGGCGTCTGCTGGGCCGGCCGTATGAAGTGCAGGGCGAAGTGCTTCGCGGCGATCAGCGCGGCCGAGTGCTGGGGGTGCCGACGGTGAATCTGCTTCCCGAGACGATCCTCCCGGCCGACGGCGTGTACTTCGGCCGGGCCAGCGACCCGCAGGGGCAGTGGCTGCCCGCGGCGATCAACGTCGGCGCCGCGCCGACCTTTGCCGGCGGCCGGCGCCGCTGCGAAGCGCACCTGATTGACGGCCACTGGCCGCTGGACACCTACGGCTGGACGTGCACGGTCCAGTTTGAGGGCTTTCTGCGCAACGAACTGTGCTTCGACGGCGTTGAGGCGGTGCGCCGCCAGATCGGGCGCGACATCGATCGCAGCCGGGACCTGCTCGCGAGGCACGCACTGGCGTCATGACATCGAAGTACGAATCCAACGTCGAACTGCACACGATCGCCGATCGAATCAGCCGGGCCGGGCGCATCGCCATCACGACGCACGTCAAGCCGGACGGCGACGCCATCGGCTCGACCATTGCCCTGGCGCGGGCGGTGGAGCGGCTCGGAAAGCGCGCTGAGGTGTGGTACAGCGGCCCGGTGATGGATGTGTTCAAACGGCTCATCGCGCCGACGGCCATCAGCGTCGTGGCCGAGTCGGTCCAGCCGGGTGACGAGATTGATCTCATCCTCGTGACCGACACCGGCGCACGCTCGCAACTCAATGAGCTCGGCGGTTGGCTGGAGCGACACCGCGAGAAGATCTGCATCATCGATCACCACATCCAGGGCGACGCCGATCTCTCGGATTGCCGATTCGTGCGCGCCGACGCGTGCGCCGCCAGCGAGATTGCGATCGATCTGATTGACGCACTGGGCGTGGAGGTGGATCGGGCGATCGCCGAGCCGCTCTATCTCGGGATCGCGACCGACACTGGCTGGTTCCGATTCTCCAATACCACGGCTGCGACGTTCCGCCACGCGGCACGGCTGGTGCAGGCGGGCATCGATCATGCGGCTCTGTTCCGCGCCATCGAGCAGACCGACCCGCCGAGCCGACTGCGCCTGCTGGCTCGGGCGCTGACGTCGCTGGAGATCGTGGCGGCGGGCCGCGTGGCGGTTTTGACGCTGCGCAAGGCAGACTATGAGGCCGCCGGGGCCACGCCCGATGACAGCCACGGCTTTTCCGATCTGCCGCTGAGCGTCGAGTCAGTTGAAGTCGCCTGTGTGATCGCCGAGACCAACGGCGGGAGCGTGAAACTCAGTCTGCGCTCCAAGCCCGGCCCGGACGCGATCGACGTGAATCAGGTGGCACGGCAATTCGGCGGTGGGGGGCATGCCCGGGCCTCGGGCGCGAAGATGGACGGACCGATGGACGCCGCCCGGCTGCGCGTCGTTGCGGCCCTCGACCGGCTGTGACCCCGATCGCGTGATGGCGCTGCGCTACTCGTCGATCCCGAGGTCTGCTTTGGTGAACAGGCTCTCGAAGCGGTAGCCCGCGGCTTCGATGTTCTCGCGAGCGCCTTCCTGGCGGTCGATGGTGGCGATGATGGTGTCCACTACAGCGCCCAGTTCGCTCAACGCCCTGGCTGCCTCGAGCACCTGCCCGCCGGTCGTGGCGATATCTTCGACGATGATGATTTTCTCACCGGCGTTGAGCGTGCCCTCGATCTGCTTGGCTGTGCCGTAGTCTTTCTTGGCGTTGCGCACGAAGATGCACGGCAGGCCGGTGGCCAGCGATGCCGCCGTCACCAGCGGGATGCCGCCCAGTTCGGCTCCGGCGAGGCGATCGACGCTGCGAGGTTCGATGCGCTCGGCGAACAGACGACCGAGTTCGCGCAGCACGTCGGGCTGCGTCGAGAAGAGGTACTTGTCGAGGTAGTAGCGGCTCTTGCGCCCGCTGCGCAGCGTGAATTCGCCGCGGAGCAGCGCCACCTCGGCAATCCGCCGTGCCAGTGCGTTGCGATCCATGCCGCAAGAATAGTCCGCTGCGGCCGCGGGGTGGACGCACCGGCCCTCGGCGCGGCCGAAGAATCCTCGCCGCGCCTCCGCGCGCAGCGTCCATACCATCTACTCCCGCCGCTCGGCCGAATGAGCGGGCCACTGGAGAACCGCATGGCTTCCGTCTGCTTCTACTTCCAAGTGCACCAGCCCTTTCGCCTGCGGCGCTACAGCGTCTTCGATACCGGCTTTGACTACTTCGACGACGCCAAGAACAGCGAGATCTGCCGCAAGGTCGCCGACAAGTGCTACCGGCCGACCACGCGGCTCATTCTCGACCTCGTCCGGCGGCACGAGGGCAGGTTCCGCGTGAGCTACGCCCTGACGGGCGTGCTCATCGACCAGTTGAAGCAGTGGGCCCCCGACGTGCTCGACCTGTTTGTGCAACTTGCCGAGACCGGCTGCTGCGAGTTCGTCTCCGAGACGTACTATCACTCGCTGAGTTTCCTCTACAGCCGCGAGGAATTCCGCGAGCAGATCCTCAAGCACCGAGCATTGATGAAGGACCTGTTCGACGCCGAGCCGACGACGTTCCGCAATACCGAACTCATCTACAACAACGACCTCGCCCGGTTCATTTCGGGCCTGGGGGAGTACCGGACCATTCTCTGCGAAGGCGTGGACGGCCTTCTGGGCTACCGCTCGCCGACCTTCCTCTATCGCCCGCCCACGGCGCCCGAGATCACGCTGCTGCTCAAGAACTACCGCCTCAGCGATGACATTGCCTTTCGTTTTTCCAACCGCGGCTGGGCGGACTGGCCGCTGACGGCTGAGAAGTTCGCCGGCTGGGTGAACCAGATCAACGGCAACGGCTACGTGTGCAACCTCTTCATGGACTACGAGACCTTCGGCGAGCACCAGTGGGAAGAGACGGGCATCTTCGCTTTTCTCGATGCGCTGCCTGAAAAAATCTTCGACGTCAATCCCGGGCACAACGACTTCCTCACTCCGAGCCAGTGTGGCCTGAAGTACCAGCCCGAGGGCGACTACGACGTGCCGCACATGATCTCCTGGGCCGACACCGAGCGCGACCTCTCCGCATGGCTGGGCAATGCGATGCAGTCCAACGCACTGCTCGAAATCTACAAACTCGAGGATGCGGTCAAGGCAAAGGGAGACGAAGGCCTGCTCTCGGACTGGCGCAAACTTACGACGAGCGACCACTTCTACTACATGTGCACGAAATACTTCGCCGATGGCGACGTGCACAAGTACTTCAACCCGTACGAAAGCCCGTACGACTCGTACATCAACTTCATGAACGTGCTCGACAGCATCCGCAGCCGCGCCGCTGAGCAGTGAGCGTGGCGCTCCGGCTGCCGCGGCGGGCGAGGTGGGTCCCGCCAAGCTGGACACCCTGAACGGGTGTCGGGCGCGGCGGTTTCAAAGCCCAAATTTCGCGCCGACGAAAGGTCATCGCAAGACTCGTCCCTCCCGGCGACATGAGCACGGGGCTGTTTGACGCCGCGATTGCCGCCGGCGTCACCCCAGATTTCCATCAACCGAATTGAGAGGACCTCAGCACATGTTCGCCGCCATGCTATCGGACACCTTCCGGCAGATCCCCCTGCGCCACGCGCGCTGGAGCCGTGCCGCCGCTGCGCTCGCCTTCGTTGGCGCCACCGCCGGCGCCGCCACCGCCGCCACCAGCAGCGAGTCGATGCTCAGTTTCCATCTCATGCAGATCGAGGCCGTTATCGGCGGCATCGACGGCGACACCACCGCCCAGGCCGTCGAACTCCGCACGCGCTCTGCGTTTCAGCACTTCATCGCAGGCAAGCGGATCAAGGCCTACGACGCCGCGGGCCAGAACCCCGTGACGCTCATCGAGTTCCCGACGAACATCAACAACTCCGGCGCGGGCGTGCGCATCCTCGTCGCCACGAGTTCGTTTGTGACCAAGACCACGCCCAACGCCCAGCCCGACTTCATGATGACCAACCCCATTCCACCGTCGTACCTGGCCGCCGGGCGCATCACGTTTGAAGATGATTTCGGCTCGGTCGTCTGGTCGCTGGCCTACGGCGGCTCGGGCTACACCGGCCCGACCAACGGCACGCTTGACAACGACCTCGACGGCGAGTTCGGACCGCCCTTCAGCGGACCCCTGCCCTCCACGAACACGCAGGCTCTGCACTTCCAGGGACTGTCCAGCGATCGCAGCACGAGCAACAACGTGGACTACCGGCTCACGCCAGGGCCGGCGGTGTTCTTCAACGTAGCCGGCAGCCGCTTTGCAGTCGGCGATGGAACAGAGTTCAGTTTCGAAGTCGTCGGCCACTGCCCTGGGGGCGTCAATCTCACGTGGTCGGGCGCGACGGCATCGCGCATGCTCGCGATTATCTTCGCGTCGAGCCGCGGCAGCCTGGTGATTCCCAACGGCAACCCGTGCGCGGGCACGCCGCTGGGTCTGGGGCCGCAGAACATTCAGCTCGTCCAGACCATCAGCACCGGCGCCAACGGCATCAACTCCATCAACGGGAATACGAGCGGCGGCGCCTGCGGCGGGTTCCTCCAATTGCTCGACCTGGACACCTGCAGCACCAGCAACGTCGAGCAGATCCCGTAACTGCAGCCTCCAAACCCCTTCGCCTGACCTTGAGTGCACCCTTCCTCGCTCCAGGGCCACGCGAAAACGGAACGACCCCGGAAGCATCTTCCGGGGTCGTTATTGATTCAGCCAAAGGCCCCGCCGTTATCTGCCCGCCACGTCGGCGGCTCGCACCGGCGTGAGGCGCACGGCGTGATAGAAGCCGTCGGCGCCGCGGGCGATACCGGTGATCTGGCCGTGATTGTTGATATTGCTCACGGTGGAAATCTGCCATCCCGAATCGGGATCAATCAGACTGCTCACGCTCACCATTTCGCCATCTCGCCACAGGAAGGCGCCACTGTGAATGAACGCAGGACTCGAATTGCCGACGATCTCGCCGGCGTCGTTGATCGCGGTGGCGTAGGTCTCGATCAATTCCGGACCGTACGGCCCCTGCTTGCCGGCATCGGGCAGCACGCCGAGGTCGATGATCTGTCCGTCGCGCCAAAGGGTTGCATGAAGCAGACCGTCGGGCAGACTCGACGAACCGGCCACCTCGCCCAACGAATTGACATCTCGCGCGCTTCCCTCCACGCCGCCGAGCGTGCCCAGATCAGTCATGCCAGTGGACTGCGACCAGATGAACGGTCGCCGCCGCCAGTGGGCATTCCACGCCCAGCCGACGACGTGGCCGAGGTCGTTCACGCCGTGCGCTTCGCTGTACGCGCCGCCGAGTGTGCCAAGGTCGATCATGCGGCCATCCAGCCAGGCGCAGGCATGCTGCTCGCCGTGACGACCGCCGTGGCCGCGGGTTTGCGCGTCGCCGACGATCACTCCCGCACTGTTGATGTCATTGGCGTGGCTGTACGTGCCGCCCAATGTACCCAAGTCGATCATGATCTCGCCCCGCTTGACAAACGCGTGCTCTTCACCTCGCGTCGTGATGGAACTGCCGACGATCTCGCCGGCATCGTTGATGGCCCGTGCAAAGGTGGGGTGCGCGCCAAGCGAGCCGATATCTGTGAAGGCGCCCCGCGACGAGAGAAAGCCATGGTACTGTCCCTGGGCGCCGTGGAAGATGCCCACGACCTCGCCGCGCGAAGTGATGCCGAACGCACCGACCGCCACGCCGAGATCCGTCACGGCGTGGCGCACCGGCGGCGGGCCGGCGTTTGCCGCCATTGTGCCGATCAACAGGGCGGCCGTACAGAGGACACCCGCGCCCACACTGTGGAGATTCCGCGCCATCTCATGCTCCTTTCTGCCAGAATCCGGAAGTGCCCGTATCGGCCGGAGCCATGCCCCGCGCCCGGGCAGCGGCCGGTCCCGCGTCACGGGCCGGTCGCCTGGTGATTCGCTCCAGGCGGATGTGCGGACTGGTCGCGCACCTTGCGTCAAACCCGGTGCGGCCGGCCGTCAGCGCCCGGGGCGCAATACAAAAGACCCCGGAATGCCTCCGGGGCCTTTGTAGGTACACGACTTAGCCGCTCAGCCGCAGCTGAGAATCACTTGGTCTTTTTCTTGTTCTTGAAGTAGTCAGCGCCTGAGCCGAAGCGCTTCTGGAACTTGTCGACGCGGCCGGTGATGTCCACGAATGAACTCTTGCCTGTGTAGAACGGGTGCGAACCCGACCAGACGTCCACGCGGAGTTCGGGCACCGTGGCCCCGACGGTCATGACGACCTTACCGTCGAAGATGACTTTGCACTCGGGATACCACTTGGGATGGATTTCGTCTTTCATGGCCGGTCTGCTTTCGCCTGCTGGTCTCATCGGGCCGCAATCTGCGGCCGGTTGTGCCGTTGGTAAACTCCCGAGCCCAGCGACGTCAATCGGGTGGTCGGGAAGCCCGTATGATAGCGCTTTGCGCGGCGTCAAACAACGTCAGGAGTCGATGCGGGCGCCGACTTTGCCCCCCGGCCCGACCTGCTGCGGGCGGCGTGGAGAAGCGGCCCGAGCCGTCTCCCGCCCGCTGATCCGGGTGCCGCGGCTGGTCCCGTCCCCGCACGTGCGAGGCGGGACTTCACCGGATCGCAAGATTCCCGGTTGTTCGTCCGGACCAGCGTCTGCGCGTTGCTGGCCGGCAGGGTGATCGTGACGATCGTTCCTTCGCCGGGCTGGGATTCGATGTGAAGCGAGCCGCCGGCTCGCTCGCAGGTGGCTTGAGCAACAGAGGATCCCGCCACGGTCACGCGAAACCTCGACGGTGTAGAATCGACCAATTCGTGAATCGATGCCTTCGGTGAGCGGCGGCGCTCATTGAATCGGCCGGCGGGCGTCGATCCGCTCGACTGCTTGACAGGTGCCCAGGGTGATGGCGCAGGACGCGGCAAGAAACCAGATGCCGGCGGTAGTCAAGGCCTTCACATGGGCCGTGCTCGCGACGGCGCTGCTGGGTATTCTCATCGTCCTTGGCTCAAGAAACCTCGAGCACCTCGACGCGGCTCTCATCGGCTACACGTTTGCGAGCCTCTTTGCCGTCTTCGGGCTGACCTATCGCTACTCGATGTGGCTCCAGCGGCCGCCCACGGCGATGTACTGGCGCCGCGGCTGGCGTGTGTTCTTCCGGCGCGGCGCGCTGGGACGCAATCTCGCCCTCTGGCTGCGGCGCATCGTGCAGGGCTTTGCCCTTAACCTGTTCATCTGGCGCCGCGGCCGCTCGAGATGGGCGGCCCACTGGCTGATCATGTGGGGCTGCGTCATCGCCGCGGCGATCACCTTCCCGCTCGTGTTCGGCTGGATTCACTTCGAGACGCTGCCGGGCAACTTCGAGTGGTATCGCGCCTTCCTCTTCGGCTGGCCCACGTTCGCTTTTCCGATCGACTCGGCGGTCGGGTTTTTCATCTTCCATGGCCTGGTGTGGGCGGCGTTTCTCGTGATCGCCGGCGTCATGCTGGCGATGCGCCGACGGATGCGCGAGCACGGCGCCGCGGCCGTGCAGGAATTCGGCGAAGACTTCCTGCCGCTCATCCTGCTCTTTGCCATCAGCGTCACGGGCCTGATGCTGACGGCCAGTTACACGTGGATGAAGGGTTACGCCTTTGACTTCCTCGCCATCCTGCACGCGATCACGGTGATTTTCACGCTGCTCTACCTTCCCTTTGGCAAGTTCTTTCACATCTTCCAGCGGCCGGCGCAACTGGGGGTTGCGTTCTACCAAGACGCCGGGGCTGCGGGCGATCAGGCTCTCTGCAGGCGCTGCGGCGACGCGTTCGCCTCGCGCATGCACGTGGAGGACCTGATCGTCGTCGAGCGCCAACTCGGCTATCGATACGAACTTCCCGATTCACCGGTGCAGCACTATCAATGGATCTGCCCCCGCTGCCGCCGATCGGCGCTGGCGGTGGCGCAAGGCTCGCTGTGGGCTTCCAGTGGCGAGGGAGCCGACGACTGACGATTGCCGGTTGAAGAACAAGCAGTTGCCCGGGCGGGCGACTCGATTGGAGAGCCATGGCCACACTTCCCGTTGACAGGAGGAGCATCGTCGAGCAGTTCGGCCCGCACCTCGCCGAGATGTCGGGCATCCGCCTCGATCCGGGAGTCGAGCCGGATCGCCTCGTCAAAACACATTGCTGCTTCTGCGGTCAGCAGTGCGGCATTCAACTCAAGGTGAAGGACGACCAGGTCATCGGCTTTGAGCCGTGGCTCGAGTTCCCGTTCAATCGCGGCATGCTCTGCCCGAAGGGCGTGAAACGCTACCTCCAGGCGTCGCATCCCGATCGCCTGCTCCACGCCATGCAGCGCGACCCATCTGCGTCCGGCGGCTTTCGCAACATGGAGTACGATGCCGCGATCGCGCGCGTCGCGGACGCCGTCAGGCGCATCCAGAGCGAGCACGGCGCGGATGCGTTCGCCGTGCTTACCGGCGCGAGCCTCACCACCGAGAAGGCCTATCTCATGGGCAAGTTCGCCCGCGTGGCGCTGCGCACGGCCAACATCGACTACAACGGCCGGCTGTGCATGGTCAGCGCCGCCGCCGGCAACAAGAAGGCGTTCGGCATCGACCGCGCCGCCAACCCGTGGAGCGACATTCCCAGAGCCGAACTCGTCTGGATCAGCGGCGCCAACGTCGCGGAATGCGCGCCGATCACCACCGATTACGTCTGGCAGGCGCGCGAGAACGGCGCGCGGATCATCGTGGTCGATCCGCGCATCACGCCGATCGCGCGCACGTGCGACCTGTTCCTGCCCGTCAAGCCCGGCCGTGACGCGGCCTTGTTTGCCGGCGTCACGCATCTCATGATCGAACACGACTGGCTCGATCACGACTTCATCGAGAAGCACACCGTGGGCTTCGACGCCGTGGCGCAGAGTGTCAAAGAGTGGACGCCGGCGCGGACGGCCGAGGTCACGGGGATCACCGAATCTTCGCTGCGGCGCGCCGCGGAGTGGTGGGGGACGGCCGCCACCAGTTTCCTCCTCCACGCGCGAGGCATCGAGCACCACGCGCACGGCGTGCAGAACGTGCTCGGCGCGATCAACATCGTGCTCGCGTCCGGCCGCATCGGGCGCGACGGCTGCGGCTACGCCACGATCACCGGCCAGGGCAACGGCCAAGGCGGCCGCGAGCACGGGCAGAAGTGCGATCAGTTGCCCGGCGCGCGCGACATCGTCAATCCTGAGCACCGCGCGCACATCTGCAAAGTCTGGGGCATTGAGGATCGCGACCTCCCCCAGGCCGGCGTGGATGCTTACGAGATCATCCGCAAGATCGATCGCGGCGAGATCCGCGGGCTGCTGAGCATCTGCTTCAACCCGAAAGTCTCGCTGCCGGACAACAACTTCGTCACGCGCGCGCTGGAAAAGCTCGACTTTTACGTGGCGATCGACTTCTTCCTCAATGAGACGGCGCAGCATGCCGACGTCGTGCTGCCCGGCTCGCTGCACGAAGAGGACGAAGGCACGGTCACGCAGATCGAAGGCCGCGTCATCAAGATCAACAAGGCCGTGCCGTGTCCCGGCGAGGCGCGGCAGGACTGGCGGATCATCCAGGACATCGCCGCGGCGCTCGGCCGCGACCGCGGCTTCACCTTCGCGTCGCCGCGCGAGATCTTCGACGAACTCCGGGCAGCAAGCAAAGGCGGCGTGGCCGATTACTCGGGCATCACCTACGAGAAGATCGAGGAGCAGTTCGGCGTGTTCTGGCCGTGCCCTTCAGAGGACCACCCCGGCACGCCGCGGCTGTTCGAGTCCGGCTCGTGGAACCCCGTGGCCAAGGGCGCGGGTCCGTTCTACTTCCCCGATGGCAAGGCGCGATTCAACGTCGCCGAGTACCGTCCGCCTGTCGAGGATACGGACGAGGACTTTCCGCTGATGTTGACGACCGGCCGAGTGGTGAGTCAGTTTTTGTCGGGCACGCAGACGCGTCGCATCGGTCCGCTGGTCGAGCAATACCCCGAGCCGCGCGTCGAACTGCACCCTCGCCTCGCCGATCAGCATGGCATCGCCACCGGCGACTGGGTGATGATCGAAAGCCGGCGCGGCGACACCACGCTTCGCGCACTGGTCGTCACGACCATCCGCCCGGATACGGTCTTCATCCCATACCACTGGGCCGGCCGGCGCAGCGCGAACCAACTCACCATTTCCGCGCAGGATCCGATCTCGAAAATCCCCGAGTACAAGGCCTGCGCCGTGCGCATCCACAGGGTTGATGGACCGCCGGAGTGGGAGGCGCGATTCGAGCCGCAGCAGTAGCCCGAGCGCGATCCGCGCGAGGCAGATCGTGGAGAGAGCATGCCCGTACCTGACCATCTCGAGTTCTTCATCGACCCGAACCGGTGCATCGGCTGCCAGGCGTGCGTGCAGGCGTGCAGCGAGTGCGACACGCATCGCGGTCATTCGATGATCCATCTCGAATACGTCGAGCGCTCCGTCTCCACCCAGACCACGCCGGTCATTTGCATGCACTGCCACTCCCCGACGTGCGCGGAAGTGTGTCCGGCGGACGCCATCAAGCGCACCGGCGACGGCGTCGTGCAGAGCGCCCGCAAGCCGCGCTGCATCGCCTGCAACAACTGCGTGCTTGCGTGCCCTTTCGGCGTGCCGAAGATGAAGTCCGAGTTCGATCTCATGATGAAGTGCGACATGTGCTACGACCGCACCTCCACCGGCCGCAAGCCCATGTGCGCCACCGTCTGCCCGAGCCAGGCGCTTTTCTTCGGTACGCGCGAAGAGATCGAGCAGTTGCGCACGCGGTCGGCGCCGATCAACCGTTTCCGATTCGGCGAGCAGATCGTCACGACCAAGGTCAACATGATGGCGCCGCGCGCGGCGCGGCCCGAGTACATCGACGTCGCCGCAGCGATGGAGGAGGAGTCGCGCGGCGGCGATATCATGCTCAACGTTCTCATGGCCTAAGCCGGGTGGTGCGACTGCGCCGGCGCGGAGGTGTATGCACGATGGCCAGACTCGAAGTGGACAGCGCCGCCAGAACGCCCGACGGCCGGCCGGAGAGCCAGCAGCCCAAGTGGCGGCGCGACTTTCCCATCGACCTGCCGCAGGATGAGTACGTCGCGCGCCGCGACTTCACCAAGTTCATGGTGCTCACCAGCCTCGCGTTCGCCGTCGGCCAGGTGTGGATCGGATTTGAGAACTGGCGCCGCCGTCGGCGCGGCGAGCCGGCCATCGTCGAGATCGCGCGCGTCGTCGATGTGCCCGTCGGGGCCGTCATCACCTTCGCCTACCCCGGCCCGCATGATTCGTGCCTCCTCGCCCGTACCGGCGAGCGGACGTGGCTCGCTTACGGCCAGGAGTGCACGCACCTCGCGTGCGCCGTCGTGCCGGAACTGGGTGAAAGCCGCCTGCGCTGCCCGTGCCATCACGGCTACTTCGATCTCACAACGGGCCGGCCCACCGCCGGCCCGCCGCGGCGCCCGCTGCCGAGGATTCTGCTCGACGTGCGCAACGGCAGCGTCTATGCAACTGGCGTGGAGGTTCGCACGACATGAATCAGCCTCGAGGCCGCAAGAGTCCGCCCTTCTCCCGTGAACAGCGCCTCGCCGTCGTGCATGGCATCCTGTGCTTTGTCCTTATTCTCGCCGTGCTCCAGTTGTGGCTGCTCACGGCGACGATGAATGCGTGGCTCGGCGGAGACTACGCCGTCATCTGGCCGGCGGCGATCGTGAGTATCCTCTGCTTCGCTCTCAACCTCGGCCTGCTGCGCTACCTCTACAGGATGGAGCGATGAACCCGCCATCGCCGAGCCCGCCGCCGGCCGCGGTCTCAGCCGCGCGGGCGGCCGAGGCTCACTCAACCCTGAGCGGGCGAGTGCTGGCCGGCGCGCGCGATCTGCATCCCGCGTACTTCGCGCTGGTGATGGCCACCGGCATCATCTCCAATGCGTGCCACCTGCTGGGATTCCACCTGATCGCCCTGGCGCTGCTGTGGCTCAACGTCGTCTTCTACGTCAGCCTCTGGAGCATGACCGCTATCCGCCTCGGGCGCTTCCCATCGAGATTCGTCGCCGACCTGCGCGACCACAACCGCGGCGTGGGCTTCTTCACCATGATCGCCGGCACGTGCGTTCTCGGCAGCCAGTGCCTGATCATCCTCGCGCTCCCCGAACTCGCCACGGGCTTGTGGGTTCTGGGGCTCCTGCTCTGGATCGTTCTGACCTACACCGTTTTCGCCAGCCTCACGGTCAAGCAATCCAAGCCGGAACTGGCGCGCGGCATCAATGGCGGCTGGCTCGTCGCCGTCGTGGGCACCCAGGCCGTCTCGCTGCTCGGCGGCCAGGTGTCGCACTACCTCGAACCGTCGCGACAAGCCGTGCTCTTCGCTTCGCTCATGTTCTGGCTCGGCGGCGGAATGCTCTACGTCTGGATCATTTCGCTCATCTTCTACCGCTACACCTTCTTCGCACTTGAGCCGTCCGACCTCGCTCCGCCGTATTGGATCAACATGGGCGCGATGGCCATCTCCACGCTCGCCGGCACAGTGCTCATCGACAACGCCTCCACCTCGGCGCTGCTCGAAAGCCTCGCGCCTTTCCTCGGCGGCGTCACGCTGCTGTTCTGGGCGACGGCCACGTGGTGGATTCCCATGCTCATCATCCTCGGCGTGTGGCGGCACGGCTACCGCCGTTTCCCGCTGCGCTATGACCCGCTCTACTGGGGCGCCGTCTTTCCCCTGGGAATGTACACCGTCTGCACCTACCGCCTCACGCAGGTGCTGCCCGTCGAGTTCCTCACTCCCTTGCCGCGCGCTTTCATCTACATCGCCCTCGCCGCGTGGGCGCTGACTTTCTGCGGCTTGATCGGCACGCTAGCGAGAGTGGTGCGCGGCCCACGCGGCAATGCCTGACACGCCTTGCTTCAGCTGGCAAGCGCGGCGAGCATGATTCATCTCATGCGTTGGCGGCTTCACGGACAGGGGCCGCCTCGACCTCAAGGACGAGGCGGCAGTCGAGCAGCTATCGACCGCCAGCCGGTGCGATCAAGGGAATCTGCCAGGCGCGGCACCAGTTGCGGCGCGTCGGGTCGAGCTGCAACGGCTACCGACCCGCCGCTGCTTTTGCCTCCAGCACGCGGGGCAGCAAGAGTCCTTCGTAAAACGAGCTTAATCGCAGGATTCGCTCGGCTTCCGCAAGCTCGGCGTGTGCTTCGTCAACGCGATCGACGGTGGTGAGGAACCGGCCGAGAGTGAGCGCGACTTGGCGGACTCCCGAGCGTCCAAACCGCCAAACTCGATGTCGAGCGCCAGCGCCTCGCGCAGGAACTCCTCGGCGGTCTGAACCTGTCCTTCTTCGGGAGGATCATTCCGAGCAGACGACGGCTCCGGGCGCGGTGCGGGTGATCGGCTCGGACTTGTCCTCGTAGTTGCGCATCGCGATCTCGAGCTGCGTCCTCACCTCGGCAACGATGCCGAGCGCGTAGAGCATTTCGGCGTCGTTGAGCCTGTCGTCGGCTCTGGGGCCTGACTCGTCGCGGAGGCCATCAAGCGCGCGTTGGATTGCCGTCTGGGCACTTTGAGGGGAACCCACATCGAGAAGCACTCTCGCCCGCAGCAGCGCGAGATTGAACTGCGCCTGCCCAGCCTACGAACTCTTTGCACATGGACTTGCCCGGAGTGGTGAGCCGTTGTGCTCGGTGGGAAGCACGAGCGTGACCGTGGTGCCTTTGCCCGGTTCGCTGTCGATATCGATTGAGCCCTTGGCGCGACTAACGATTGACTTGACGAGCCTGAGCCCGAGGCCGGCTTCCGCGTCTTGGGTTCCGTTGGTAAAGGTGGAGTTCAGGATGCGCTCCCTTGTCTCAGGGCGCATGCCCTCGCCGTTGTCGGTGACGCGGACGCAAATCGTGTGGCCGTCGGCACACGGCACGGCCCAGATCTTCAGAATGGCTGGCTCGGTGCCGCGCAATGCGCGGCTGGCGTTGTGGGCGAGGTTGAAGACCGCTTGGGTCAGTTCGACGCGCCCGATCTGCACGAGCGGCAGGTCGTCGGGGATCGCGGGCTCCAGTTTGACTTGGCGCGGCAAAACGCCGGTGAGCAAAGGCGTCACCTCACGCCACCATTCGTTAAGGTCCGTCGCCGCGTTGTCCTGTCGTTCAGTACGGGCCATCAGCAGGCGCAGCCGCTTGCAGAGGTCGCCGATGTAGTCCATGGCGTTCTCGATCGCTTTGACGTTGTCGATGGCGTCAATGCTCTCGTGCTTGTGCAAAGCACTGAGGTGACAGCGGATCGGCTGCAACGCGTTGCCGAGGTCGTGCAAGATGCCGGCGGTCAACGTGCCGATGGTGGCCATCGCTTCGGCGACATGAAGTTCCTCGGACTTGCTTCGGAGTTCCTGCGAGCGGAGGTCGAGCAGGCGCTGGGTCGTCAGGCGCTGAGATTGGGATTCGACGTCCGCCCGCTTGCGTTCGGTGACATCGCGAATGACGGAGGAAACGAGCAGTTGCCTACCCATACGAAGCGGACTGAGCATGATTTCAATGGGGAACTCGCTCCCATCGCGGTATCGGGCGTACAGGTCAAGCCCGGTGCCCATAGCGAGGATGCGCGGCTCGGCGACATAGCGGGCAAGATGCTCGACATGCCGCTTGCGAAAACGCTCCGGCATGAGGATTTCAACAGGTTGATCGAGCAGTTCGTTTCGACTGTAACCGAACAACTGCTCGGTCTGCCGATTGACGAGGATGATCTTGCCCTGCTGGTTGACGACGACCATGGCGTCCGGCGCTGAGTCGAGCACCAGCTGCGCGAGTCTGCCATTGCGCGTGAGAGGGCCACGAGGTGAGTGCGCTGTGAGACCAGACTGGTTGGTTGTGGTTTGGCACGCCATGAACATCCACCTTGTCGGAAAGCCGCAGGCGGATCACTTGATTCCCACGATGCCGGGCCACCCGTGGCAGGGCACTCGATCTCCGTCCTCGGCCACAGCATTTTACCTATGGGATGCAAAGGCGATGCATAGGGGCAATCTCTCCCTTGAGACCGGCGGATGCCCTTTCTCGTCAGAAAAGGCCGGTTGTCGCGTCTCCGGTCGTCGGCTGCCAGTCCCCACGGTTGAGCTGCGCCTCCCCTGGGATCGTCTTGCGCATCAGCAGAAATCTCATGGCCATTCCGACCTCGGTGCCGCAGGGCTATCACCGCGACGCTGCAAAGTGTGGGAAGAACTGCGCGCGACGATCGCCATGGTCGAGGTGCTCAGGAATTGGCCTTCCGCGGTCCGCCGCCGTCGGCTACTGGATGCCTACGCGATGGGATATTGAAGTCGCGCGCGAGGCGGCAAGAGCAACTCTGCTGTTGAACTCACGCGAGGCGCAACCAGAGCACTGTTCTCGCTCTATCATTTTCAACCTGGACACCGGAGCATTGATCATGAGCAAACGAAGCATCAGCGCAGACGAGGCGAAGCGCATCGGCGATTCACTTCACATCCGCTGGGACACAGTCGACCTGGACCAGTTCCGACGCGGACTGGAAGTGGAATTCGAACATGGCCTGCGCGATCCGGACACTAACGTCACCAACGACGACGAACTGCTGACCGGCAAGATCGCATGGGCGCACCTCAAGGAGTTCCCGGATTACTACACGCGACTGGACAAGCTCGAGGCCGACGCCGACGCGTACTGGACTTCGCGCCGGTGAACAGGGCCTACTCTGCCAGCGCCGGCTCCCGGAGCCTGCGTCCGCAGCTCCACCCCGGTGGCGATCCCATCGCTCACCGCAGCGCGGGTTGCGGGAGCACGCCCTCGGCGTTGCCCTGCACGCGCCGCGCGATGCGGCGGATGAGGTAGTCGCCGTGGTGCAGCGAAAAAGTCCCAGACCTGCGGCATCAGCGGTTTGATGCAGGCCCGCGGAAGACCAGAAGCCGCAGCGCGTTGGCGAGCACAACAAGCGTGCTCCCTTCATGCACGATCACTGTCGGACCGATCCCGGACCAGCCGCCGACGGATGCGGTGACCAGCACCGCGATTACGCCCAGCGCGATGAACAGGTTCTGGAGGATGATCGCCCGCACCCTGCGCGACAAGGCGAACGCGAAAGGCAGGCGGGAGAGGTCGTCGCCCATCAGCGCCGCATCCGCGGTCTCCAGAGCCACCGCCGTCCCCGCGCCTCCCATGGCAATGCCCACGGTCGCGTTGGCGAGCGCCGGGGCGTCGTTCACGCCGTCTCCGACCATCGCGACGCTGCCGTAGGTCTGAACCATCTCGCGGATCGCAGCAACTTTGTCCTCGGGGAGCAGGCCGGCCTTGACCTCGTCCACGCCGACTTCGCGGCCCACGGCTTCGCCCACGCCGCGGTTGTCGCCAGTGAGCATCACGATACGTTGGATCCCCAACCCGCGAAGCTGATCGAGCACTGCCCTGGCTCCTGCGCGTGGCTGGTCCGCGACACCGATGACGCCCAGCCACCGCTCGCCGTGCCGCACAACCACGATGCTGCGGCCGGCCTTCTGTAACGAATCGACGGCGGTGTTGATTGGCGATGGGATCACGCCATCGCCTTCCCAGAGTCGAAGGCTCCCGATCTCCACAACCTTTCCCTCCACCTCCGAGCGCACGCCTTTGGCCGTCACGCTCTGCAACTCGCCGGCTTCGGGAAGCACGATACCCGACGACTGCGCGCGTCGCACGATCGCGGCCGCGAGCGGGTGCTGCGAGCGCCGCTCCACCGCGGCAGAAACTCTGATCAACTCCTCTGCGCTTATGCCGTCGGCGGGCCGCAGGTCCGTCACCTCGGGCTTGCCGATGGTCAGCGTGCCGGTCTTGTCGAACGCGATGGCGTTGATCGTGCCGAGGTTCTCAAGGTGCGCTCCACCCTTGATGAGGACGCCGCGCCGTGCCGCCTGGGCGATGCCCGCGAGCACTGCCGCGGGTGTTCCGATCGCCACAGCGCACGGCGAGGCCGCGACCAGCAGCGTCATGGCTCGATAGAAGCTCAGGCTCCACGTCCAAACGCCCAGCAGCGGTGGGACGATGATCAACAGCGCTGACGCGGCGAGCGTGATGGGCACAAAGATGCGCTCGAATCGCTCCGTGAACAGTTGCGTGGGGGCCTTGAGGGTCTGGGCCTCGGTCACGAGCCGGACGACGCGGTCGAGCGTGCGGTCGCCCGCGGCCCGAGTCGTCTCTACTTCGAGCGCGCCCTCGCCGTTGACGGTTCCGGCGAAGACCTCGGCGCCGGGCTCCTTGTCCACGGGCACTGATTCGCCGGTGATCGGCGCCTGATCCACAGCGCTGCGGCCAGCCCGAACATTCCCATCCACCGCGATGCGATCTCCGGGCCTGACGATGACGATCTCGCCTATTGCCACCTCGCCCACGGGCACCTCGTGCTCCGTGCCGTTGCGCAGCACGCGGGCCATGGGCGGGGCGAGGTCCGCCAGCGCCTTGATGGCGTCGCGGGCTCGGCCCAGGCCGTAATGCTCCATCGCGTGAGCGAGGGAGAAGAGGAAGAGCAGGAACGCCCCCTCGGCCCACGCCCCGATAGCCGCGGCCCCGACCGCCGCCAGGAGCATCAGGAGATCAATGTCGAACGTGAACCTGCCCCGGCGGAGTTTCTTGAGTGTGTGGCTCACCAGGTCGAACGCACCGAATCCGTAAGAAACGAGGTACAGCCCGACCGCCGCGATGTGTGGCAATCCCGCCCACCGTTCCAGCACCCACGCCGCCATGAGCAGCACCCCGGCCGCGAGGCTCCACGCGAGTTCCGTGTTCCGGGAGTACCAGTTGGGCCTCGGCGTCGGAGCGGCTGCCGCAGGAGCGGCCCGCCCGATCCCGAGCAGTCGGCGGAGCGCCAGCGCCACTCGATCCTCGGACGTCAACCGCTTGTCGAACTCAATGCGAGCGACTTGGCCGGCCATGTTGACCGACGCGGCCAGAACTCCCGGTTCTTTGCGCAGCCCATCCTCGATTCGCAGCCCGGCATCCTCGCTATCGACGGTGCTGAAGTGCAGCAGCGCGTGCCCGTATCGCTCAGTGATCCCGGCCCCCGCCGCCCGCACCTGAGTCTCCACCTGTGCCATCGTCACCCGCGCGGGGTCGTAGTGGATGCACAGTCGAAGCGTGCCCTCCCTCCCCGCATCCCCCGCCACCACAACTCTCTCCGCACCTCCCATCCCCGCATCTTCCGTCCCATCATCAACGTGCGCGCGTTCGACGCCGGGCACCGTGGCGGCAAGGGCCATCAGGCGCTGGACGCACGCATCCCGCGCATCGAACACCGCGGGGAGCAGGATCGGCAGGTCGATGCGCAGGGTCTGGGTCATGGTTGCGTCCGATGGCCGATTACGCAGGCCATCGCCCATCTACGGGGATGACCTCACGAGGACGTCGAGATCGCTCTCGGAGGTAGCGCGGCCGGCCGCGAAACTGTGACGTCCATCGTAGTTCGAGTCCCGCACGGGGTCCGATCCGAACGGTTTCAAACCGTTGGTTGATTTTGGCGGAGGGCTCTTGGCGCTCGCGCGCAGCGTTAACCTCCAACCGCCGTGGAGCTGGCAAAAACGCGGTTGACGGCGAGGCACTGGAAGCGGCGCGAGGCTCCTCCTCTGACGACTGGCACGCGCCGACCGGCTCCCCAGCGGGTTTCACCTGCGCCGTTCCGCGCTCGCGCGCTGTTAGCCGGGCATCGCGTTCGAACTCGGCGCGTGCTGGTGAACGATGCGCGAGCGTTCCTCAATCTGCTCATACCTTCAGGCGGTATCGAACTGCCGCGCGATCAGGCACCTGCTGGTACTTGTCAGGCGTGAAAGAGTTCAAGCAGCCGGGCAGTACACGGCGAAATAGGGCCGAGGGTCGCTCCGCGAGCAGCCAGTCGGCTGGGGGCGAACGGGCACCCGCTTTGATCCTTGGCATCACCAGCTAACCCGGGTCCGCCAATTGGCCGATAAGTGGTGCTGGTTATCCACCGAAAGCCGAAACTGATCTGGCCTTCGGGGCCGCTGGCTGAGTCTGTCATGCCGAATCAAAGTCAAGACACAACCCGTGAACCGGAGATGCCCGGGATTCCCTGGGTATTGAGATCGGGATGGCGCCTGTATGGCGCCCTGTTTCTCGCGCTGGCGATTCCCACCGTCATTCTCATTTCAAGCATCTCGATCCGCTTGCGCGGTCAGCTCGAGTCTGAGCTGGAGAACAACAACGCCCTGGTCAGTCGGACGCTCGCGCTCGCCATTGACGAGGAGTTCAGCAGTCTCTGTGACCATGCCCGCAGCACCGCTTCCGCTCCCGCCCTGCGCGAGGCGATCGAGGGCGGGGACCAGGCAGCGGTTCAGGCGCGCCTCGAGTCGTTCGTCACCGGCAGTCCCCGGCTGACGCGAGCATTCGTAACAGACACGCAGGGAGTCGAGCGGTTCGATTATCCGCACGACCCAGCAGTGATCGGCAAGAGCTTCGCGGATCGCGACTGGTTCCGTGGTGTTTCGCAGCGTCAGGACACCTACGTCTCGGAGATGTACCGGCGCGCCGCGCTGGGACAGCCTTACGTCGTCGCCATCGCGACACCGATTCGCGATACAGCCCGGCAGACCGTCGGATTCCTGGTCGGGCAATATCCCCTGACTGACGTGCAAAGCCGCATTGCAGACCTCGCGCCCAATGGCGAGGTCGGGTTCCTGCTTGTCGATCAGAACGGCCACTCCGTACAGGTGGCTCAAGACGGTGCAGTTACGTCGCCGGCAATTGAATACTTAGAGTCGCCGATCGAACTCGCCGCGGGCAAGACAACCATTCTCAGGCCCGAACACGGCCCACGCTGTGTCGTCAGTACGAGCTCGGTACCTTCAGCGGGGTGGAAGGTTGCGGCGTTTCAGTCCACCGCCTCGATCCAGGAATCGATTGCGTCGCTGCTCAGCACGATTGGAGTGCTCTTTCTGCTCTGCGGATCGTGCATGGCCGGATTCGGCTGGGCGCTGACCCGCACGCTTGTGCGCTACAGCAAGTCGCTCGAACGCAGCGATCATAATCTTCGCCTGGCGAAGACCGCCGCCGAGCAGGCGAACCGCACCAAGAGCGAGTTCCTCGCCAACATGAGCCACGAGATCCGCACTCCCATGATGGCCATTACCGGCTATGCGGACCTCCTGAACGACTCTTCCCAGAAAGTCGTGGCGCGCCAGGAGGCCGTCGGGATCATCCGCCGAAACGCCAGTCACCTGCTCACCATCATCAATGACATACTCGACCTCTCCAAAATCGAAGCGGGAGAACTGGCCATCGAGCAGGTCTCCTGTTCACCGTGCCGTGTGCTCTATGACGTGGTGTCCCTGATGCGCGTACGGGCCGTCGAGAAGGGACTGGCCCTCAAGACCCGGACCGACGGATCGATTCCCGAATTCATCCAGGCCGACCCCACGCGATTGCGGCAGATTCTCATCAACCTCGTCGGCAACGCGATCAAGTTCACCGACTCGGGCTGGGTCAAGATCACCAGCAGACTCATCCAGTCGGAGGATGGGGGGAAGCCGATGCTGAAGATCGACGTCATCGACTCAGGCGTTGGCATGAGCGCCTCCCAATTGGGGAGGATCTTCAAACCCTTCGCCCAGGCGGATTCATCGACCACCCGCAGGTACGGCGGTACCGGTCTCGGACTGACCATCAGCCAGAGACTGGCGCACATGCTCGGCGGACGGATCGAGGTGGACTCGACGCCGGATCGGGGAAGCACCTTCTCGCTCTACATCGCCACCGGGTCGCTTGAGGGTGTGCGGATGATCGAGGACTGCAGCGAGGTGCTTGCCGAGCGCGAGCCAGGTCCGGATGACTCGATACCGGTGCGTCTGAGCGGGCACATCCTGCTGGTCGAGGATGGCGCCGATAACCGCGCACTGTTGGCGCTCTATCTTCGTCTCGCGGGCGCTGACGTGATCGAAGCAGAGAATGGACAGGTGGCTTGCGAGATCGTAGAGGCGGCGCGTGAACGTCAGGAGGCATTCGACGCCATCGTCATCGACATGCAGATGCCGGTGCTGGACGGCTACGGCGCCATGCAACGGCTCCGGTCGCAGGGCGTTGACACACCGGCAATAGCCCTGACTGCCCACGCGATGCCGGAAGATCGCCGTAAATGCATCGATGCCGGCTGCACCGACTATCTCAGCAAACCTGTGAGCCGCGCTCTGTTGCTTCAGACCCTGGCGAAGTACATGAAGGGCGCTGAGCCGGCACGAAGCGCCGGTGTCGAGCCCGCGGCTGCGGCAGGCGAGCAAGCCCTCACCAGCACACTTTCGGACGATGCGGTGAAGCCATACCTGGAGGCATTCATTGCCAGTCTCGCCAGTCGCGCTGCAGAAATTGAGCGTGTCCTGGCCGAAGAGGATCTCGATGCGCTTGCGGATCACATCCACCAGTTGAAGGGCAGCGGCGGTCTGTTCGGCCTTATGCCATTGAGCAGGCAGGCGGAAGTGGCTGAGGAACACCTTCAACGCCGCCAGTCGATCGAGGCCATAACGCGGGAAGTCGGCACGCTCGTTGATCTCCTGCATCGCGTGAAGTTGAGCGATGCAACTCGGCTCATTGTTCATCGCTAGTGCCGTAGCGCACTGGTTGAACCGACGTACAGTTGTCAATGACGTTGGCGCTGGCCATCATCCTCGCCTGGATGACGTACTCGCGTTGTCGTGCGCAGCCGTGAGGTTTTGCCATCGAACCCCTGGCCACTGCTCTGTCGGCCCGCGCGCAACTTCATAACTCGGATTCTTCCTGTTCCTTCTGCTGGCCCGACGGCGAGGATTCGATACACGAGGCGGTTGGAGCGCGGTCGGGCACGCGGTAGCCGGCCGCTCTTGTCATGAACGTGCCGAGCAGCAGGAAGGTGCCCGTCAGCCACAGCAGGGCCAGGAAGCCGCCGGAGATCTGAAGGAGGCGGCCGCCCAGGTGATCCTTTCCCGCCGCGCCGGCGGTGAGCAGCCCGTAGGTGAGCACAGGTGAGCCGACAACGAAGACGAACTTGAGGATGAAACGCTTCACGAACTTCTCCTTGAAGGATGGGGACGATGGACCGCGGCTTCAGTGGCGCGCGGGCCGGAGTGGAACGAAGTGACAATCGATGATCCGGTTGATTCGCCAACGCCGATTCGTCTTGAATCGCCGCGTTCAATCGCGGCGGCAGCCCGTCGCCTGCCGGCGCGCACCTTGTGCCACCGGTAGAGCACATAGAGCATGGGCGTCAGGATCGGCACCGTGAGCGACCACATGGCCCACGACGGAAGCTCGGTATACCTGCTCAGCGCCATTGCGGCGAACCAGAGTAGCGCTACTGCGGGAATGATGAGCAGCCGCGGAAAGCGGATGAGAACCGCATCGAGGCGGGAGCGAAGACTCCGTTCGCGCACGACCGCGTGCCGCGCGATCCGCCGTGCCCAGAGGAACTCGCTGGCGAGAATGCCGATGCCAAGCGGTCCCAGGATTGTCAGCCCCGGTCCGGGCAGCGGCGAGATCACCAGGCCCGTGAGTACGAGGAGCGAACCGACCGTCAGCACGGCCACGCGGCGAAGCGTGCGATTGGACCGCCACAGGGCGATCGCCAGGCGCCAGGCGTCCACCGCCGACGCCGGCCGGCGCCGCACATCGGGCACGAGACCTTCCTCGACGGGCGTTTCGGATGCGCCGACGCGCGCCAGCAGCGAAGCCGTGATGCCCGAGATGAGCAGCCCGAGAATGACCGCCAGAGAGATTTCGGCGGGGATCTTCCACGCGGTGTGCACGAGGCACATCTTGATGCCCACGAACAGCAGCACCGCCACGAGCGCGCTCTTGAGGTAGCGGAACTGCATCATCGCCGAGGCGAGGCAGAAGTAGAGCGAGCGCAGGCCGAGGATCGCCATGATGTTCGAGGTGAACACGATGAAGGGATCGCCGGTGATGGCGAAGACGGCGGGGATCGAGTCCACCGCGAACATGAGGTCGGTCGCTTCGATGACCACTAGCGCCACCAGCAGGGGCGTCGCATGCCAGACCCCGCCGATAGGCGAGATGAGCCGCTGCCCGTCCAGATCGGCGCTCAGCGGGATGATGCGGCCCATGAGCCGCACCAGTCGGCCGCGCCTCGGGTCGTGAGCATCCTCGCGCGAGAAGGCCATTCTCAGGGCCGAGACGACGAGGAGGCCGCCGAACAGATAGACGATCCAGGAGAACTCGGCGATGACCTTCGAACCGACGCCGATCATCAGACCGCGCATCACCAGCGCGCCGAGAATGCCCCAGTAGAGCACGCGGTGCTGAAAGGCCACCGGAATCGCCAGCGACGAGAAGATCATCGCGATGACGAAGACGTTGTCGATCGAAAGGGACTTCTCGACGAGGTAGGCCGTCAGGTAGACCTTCACCGCGCCGGCGCCATCAAGCGTCGTGGTCTCCCCGGCCGAACCGACGACCGGCACCGCGCGGCCCAGGCCGAGGGTGTTATTCTCATACAGGAAGTAGACGACGCCGCTGAAGAGCAGGGCGAGCGATATCCACACCGCTGACCAGCCGACGGCTTCGCGCCTGCTCGGGGCGTGCGCTTTGCGGTTGAAGACTCCCAGGTCGATGGCGAGCAGGAGCAGGACGATCCCGATGAACCCCGCGTACACCCACGGCGAAACCGCGGGGGCCACAGTAGCAAGAGATGACATGGTCTGGTGTTCCGGCGTCGGAGGACGATCGAGCGAACGCGAGCCGCACTCCGATCAGTGCGCTCACGGTCGCGATGGTCTTGCCGGGGCCAGTGCCCACCTGCGTCACCGGGTCGGCCGAAAGGCGCCAACCGTCCTGACGATGAACGCACCCGTATCAACGGGCGGCTACTCCCCAACGCGGGAATGGCACAATGGTACGCGACGCGACCGATGAGTCCAGCACGCCCGCGAGGAGCACAATCGCGATCAGCGCCGCCAGCCGCATCACCGCCCAGCCGATCGTGGCCAGACCCGAGATCGCGTCTTCCGAATCCAACCCGGCATCGGAGAGAGTCGCGAAGACTGGAATGAGCACGAGTACGAGCACCGTCATGATGTCTTCGACGAAGAGCCAGCCCACGGCGATGTGCCCATGGGTTGTGTGGAGCAAGTGCTCGTCCATCAGGACGCGCAGGAGCACGACCGTGCTCGCCACCGCCATCGCTATACCAAGAACAAGGCCGGACCTGAGCGGCCAGCCCAGCAGGTGAAAAACGAGCAGCGTCGCGAGAGTGGCGATGATGCTCTGTCCAAGTGCCCCAGGGACCGCCACGCTTCGTACGGCCATGAAATCCTTAAGTTGAAAGTGCAGGCCCACGCCGAACATGAGCAGGATCACGCCGACTTCCGCCGCCTGCTGTGCGAGTTCGATGTCGCCGACAAGGCTCCGGTGCGATCAGAGCGGCGTGCCGGCTGGCCCACGGCGCCGAGCGAGGTTGCCAGCTTCGCGTCTTCCCGGGGCTTCATCTATGACATGCGTCCCGTCACTTCTGTTTGCCGCGCGCGAGCAGTGAACTCCAAGAGAGGTGGCGCTCCGCGTGATCGGTTTCGGACAATCGTTTGCTATGGGCGCTGAGCAGATCACTTCGGGTCACAATTCCCACAAGCTTCGATGTGTTCCGATCAATGACCGGCAGGCGGCCAATGTCGTGACGGACCATGTGGTCGGCGGCATCGCGCAGCGTGTTGTCCTGATACACGACGACCGGCGGCTTGGTGGCCAGTGTGGCGATCGCAGCGCGAGGATCATGGGCGGGGTCCATGATCTGCTTGCGGGTAATGACCGAATGCAGCACGCTGAGTTCGTCTAGCACGGGATAGCCCTGGTGCGACGCCTCGCGGGTGTGGGAGTGCATCCACTCGCGCACTTCGCCGATCGTCTGATCGGCGCGAAGCGTAATAAGGTCTTTCGTGAGGACTTCACGCACCAGAACCTGCGCAAAGAAGTCAGCTTCGTACTCAGTGGGGACTCGCACGCCGCGGCGGACGATCTTCTCGGTCATGATGGTGTTGCGCATCAGCAGCGACGAGATCAGAAACGAAGCGGCGCACCCGCCAAGGATGGGAAGCAGTCCGAGCGGTTGTAGAGTGGTCTCAAATGCGAAGACGGCGCTGGTGAGCATGGCCCGTGAGGCGCCGGCGAAGATGGCGGCCATGCCCACGAGGGCCGCGATGCGCGGATCAACGTCCGCCCCCGGGATGAGCGCATCGGCTGCGGTCCCCACGAGTGCGCCGAGCGCGCCCCCGATCGTGAACAGTGGCGCGAGGGTTCCGCCGGAGGTTCCGCTTCCAAGCGCGATAGACCACGAGATGAATTTCCACAGCGCGAGAGAGGCGACTGCAGCGAGCATCAGGTTGCCTGAGACGATGTCGGAAATGTTGTAGTAGCCGACGCCGAGTGTTCGCGGGAAGAAGTAGCCGACAAACCCGACGACAAGGCCGCCGATGGCGGGCCACCACATCCAGTGGATGGGCAATCGTTCAAAGCAATCTTCAATGGCATAAACCGTGCGGGTGACGACGACGCTGGCGAGGCCGACCAGCCCACCGATGAGCGCGTAGACCGCGAGCGCCTCGCCGCCCGATCGCTGGAGGTCTGGCATGAGGAAGACCGGGTCGGTTCCCTCGAAAATCCAGCGAATCCCTGTGGCAGTGACGCAGGCCATCGTAACGGGGACCAGAGAGCGCGGGCGGAACTCGAACAGAAGTAGTTCGATGGCGAGCAAGACGGCGGAAACCGGCGAGCCGAAGGTCGCGGCCATGCCAGCCGCGGCGCCGGCAGCGAGCAGCGTCTTGCGCTCCGATGCGGTCGTGCGCAGCAGTTGGCCGATGAGCGAACCGAGCGCCCCGCCGGTGGCGATGATGGGTCCTTCAGCGCCGAATGGTCCGCCGGTCCCGATCGCGATGGCGGAGCTGAGTGGCTTGAGGAATGTGAGTCGCGGCGGAATGCGGCTCTGGTCCTGGATCACTCGCTCCATCGCCTCAGGGATGCCGTGGCCGCGAATGGCGCGAGAGCCGTAGCGGGCCATGACGCCGACGATGACGCCTCCGATGACGGGAATGGCAATGACCCACACGCCAAGATGGTGATCTAGCGGCGTCTGCGGGTGAAGCGACAGCGTGCCATGAAAGCAGAGGCCCGTGATGAACCAGATGAGGTGCATCAGGACCTGTGCCGCGAGCGCCGCCCCCCCAGCGATGATAACCGAAATAAACGTGATCCAGAGAACGCGGCGATCGACCGGCTGGACCGGCTCTGGCGCCGCCACAGATCGGATCGCGTCGGACATAGACGGCGCAACCGGCAGGCCCTGGTCCGAGCGTGCGGTTCGTTCAGGATCATCGCGCATGTGGTAACGCAGTGTAGGCCGGGGTGAGCGCGAGCACAAACGCGGAGGCGCCTGTAGCGGCTTTGCATCAATATGAAGCGATCGGTCGTCGGTTCAGCACAGCAGTCGCATTACTGCAGCTGATGGTGGCAAGGCTGGCGAGAAGCACCGGCAGCATGGAGTTAGCATTGTGCGGTGCCATGCCGTCGTCCGCAGAACGGAGAAGCCAGATGGCACGCGGCAAGGGCAGCTCGGCCGAATACTTGTTCGCCCCCGGGAGCAATCATCTCGCGCGTCCGATCCGATCGTGCTTCAGCCCGGTCCGGCCGAAGCAACCGTCTCGTCAGCCATTCCGGCTATCGGGAGTCGCTCACGGCAGTAGCTGAGGGTCTCATCGCGCCGGCGCGCCGTGCTGAACGTATCGCTCGTGGCGAGATACGCGCTGCCTGTGTCCGTCATGTCAAAGTAGTGCTTGTCCGGGCCGGGGTCGTGCCTTTGGTAGTGTGCCTCGTCCGCCGCGAGGGAACGACAGTTCTTCACCGCCTGAATGGTGGCTTCGCGGGTCGAATACACCCCGCTCTGAACCAATCGCGGGCCGAAGATGGCGTACGCCGCAAAGTAGAACGCGCGTTCGCCGGTCTGGCGCACAATGAAAACGGCCATGATGGGGTGTTCCTGCGTGGGTCGGGACAGCCCGGATCGCGGGATTCTATGTCCCGTCCGGTAAACGCTTCCAGAGAGGCAATTTGCAGAGACGCCCGTTGTGGACCAGCGCGGTTTCCCTGTGTCCGCCGCCCGCAGGGCTCGATGATTCTTGGGAGCCCTCGAAGCTCAGCTACGCCATTAGCCGAGGGCACACTGGGCAGAATCCGCAGCCGGCGGGCGCACCGTTGCGATAATCTTCCAAAGATGGGAGAGGCGTCACGCGAGCGCTTCGCGCTCAACCCGTCCAGAAGGGACCACATCATGGAACGGTGCGAAACCTGCGGTAATGAATACAGTAAACCGATGGAGGTCATCAAGGACGGCCAGTCGCACTTCTTCGACAGTTTCGAGTGCGCCATCCAAGCGTTGGCGCCGACGTGTGCCCATTGCGGTTGCCGCGTCATCGGTCAAGGAGTGGAAGCCGACGATGAGACCGTCTATTGCTGCAAACACTGCGCGCAGCAGGAGCACGCGGAGGTGAATTGACGGGCCAGCGTGCGACCCCCGTTTCAGCGGCCCCGCCGTCGACATCCGCACCGCCGTTCCTCGCGCGCTTCAGCCCGATCGATCGCGGCCGCATCCGCAAATCGGTGTGAAGCAATCTGCGGCCCCGACGCTTCGATTGCTGCCAGCCCCGCACCGCCGTCGAAACCACTGCAATCCGTATCGCACGCCATCGTCAACGTCGCTGTTCCGCCCGTCGCCGCCGGGTGCATCGCGGTGCCGGACCCACCGCACAGACAGGCGGTGCTGCTCAGCCCGTTAGGGATGACCAGCGGCCACGATGAGTAATTCGCACATTGGCGAGCGTCGAAACTCGCTGCGCCGAAGAAGATCGGGATGGGAATCGTGCCGGCGGGTGAGGCGGTGACCCAGAGGACGAAGCGGCGCGTGGTGCCGACGACCTGGTAGTCGAGAACGGCGCTGGTGATCAGCACGCTGAACGTGTTGCTCGTGCCGGTGCAGTTGGCGTTGGCGTACTGTGTCGCGTCGATGCCGGTGTCGGGCAGGACGACGCACATGTGCCACTGGCGGCAGACTGTGCCGGGTAGGATCTCAGCGCACGGCAGGTCGGGATCGCGGATGGGCGTGTGCGCGCCGTCGTTCCAGTTGAAGGGCAGCACCAGATCGGGCATGGCGGCGGAGAGGTATTTGTACGAAGCCCACGTGCCCGGCGCGGCGACGCAGTTGTTGTTGCGGAACGTGCGGCAGTTGGTCACGAACGTCAGGCCGCTGAGCGTCACGGTCAGGCATGCCTTGCCGCTGGCGTTGTGGCAGCCGGCCGTGGGCAGCGCGTGCTTGATCCCATCGCCACACACCCAGCACTCGCAGCACAGGCAGTGCGGGCAGTCGACACCCTCCTTGCAGCAGCAGCATCTCGTGCTCGTCGCCGGCAGACCGGTCGGGCCGAGCAGGAGTTTGTTGCCGGATGGACCGAGGATGAGGGGCATCACGGACAACTTTCGAGGTTGACATCGCTGGTCTGGTCCGTGGTGGGCGTGGCGCCGACGCCGATGACCACGCCGGCCACGTTGCGCGAGAGCGTGATGATCGATCGCTGGGCCGTGATGCGCAGGACGTTGCCGACGATCGCGTGGGTGACGCCGGTGACGAGCGTGAGTTGCACGGTGCTGTTGACGTTGGTGTCGATCTTGAGACAGCCGCTGGCGTCGAACGCCAGTCCGCTCGCGCCGGCGAGGCAGACGGCCGCGCAACCGGCGGGCAGTCGGACAATCGCCTGCCTGAGCGTGCTGATCGAACTTTCCACCCAGAGGATCTGCGCAGCGCCGCTGTCGCCGCTGAGCAGTCGATCCGTCAGGCCCGGCGACACATCGGCAAATTCGTCATCACTGCTGGCCATGCCGATCTTGACAGGCACCACGCCGCCCATGGCGGCGCGGACGATGGCGCCGGGCGCGGCGGTTTCGAGGAGAATTGCGAACTTCCCGGCGTGCTCGGCGGCTGGAACTACTCCGGTGAATGCCACGCGTTCGAGTTCGAGTGCGTCAGTGGGGGCGATGATCGGGTCCGTGATCGCCAGCACGCCGAAGCGGTTGACCGTTGAACCCGTCGAATTGAGCACGAGAATCACGTCGTTGTCGCGCCGCAGGCGCTGGGGTTCGCGGGATTCCTCGTGCTGGCGCCGGCGCAGATCGACGGCTGCATCGACGAAGGCGTTGTAGGCCCCTGCGGGAATTCGGAGCGGGTCGCCGGATTTCACCTTGCGCAGCGAATCGCCGCTCATGGGTGCATTCCCCGTAGAATCGGCAGCCCGCGCGACGGTCGGGACGCGATGGAGGTTGAACGGTGCTGATTCGCCCTGAGGAACCACGAGACGCAGACTCCATCCACGCAGTGCTCGCCGTGTCGTTTCCGACGGACGCGGAAGCGCGGCTCGTGGATGCACTGCCGGGAGGCGGTCACCTGACTGTGTCGATGGTGGCGATCGATGAGGATCGCGTAATCGGCCACGTCGCGTTCAGTCCGGTGCGTGCTGAATCCGGCGCGGCCGGTGTTGGGCTCGCACCGGTTGCCGTGCTCGAATCGCACCGGCGGCGTGGGATCGGCGCGGCGTTGATCGAAGCCGGACTCGACGCGTGCCGGTCGCTGGATGCTGGATGGGCCGTTGTGCTGGGCGAGCCGGCGTACTACAGCCGTTTCGGGTTCGTGGCTGCATCTCAGTTCGGGCTGCACGATGAGTATGAGGGCGGTGATGTGTTCCAGGCACTTGAACTCCGCGCCGGGTCGATGCCGCATGGTGCGGGCCTTGTGAAGTACGCGGCCGAGTTCAGGATGGTGGAGTGATGGCTTCATATGCCCAGACCCGTGAAGTCGCCGCTCTCGTACACACGCTCGACGTAGACCGCGATGGGCCGCTTCACAATCGCGCCGGCGCCGGCGTCTTCAGCCTCGGCGTACCGCACCCAGAGGTACTCCCAGCCCTTCTTGTCGATGCCAGTGATGTCGCCGATGCTCAAACCGGTGCGGTTGGGGCGCGAGGCGAAGCGGAACGTGAGTTCCCAATCGCCCTGGCCGCGTTTGGAGCCCGAGACACCCAAGAACAGGCACTCACCCGCGTTGAAGCCCTTGAAAGGGGCATCGTTGACCCGGCCGGTGAGGGAGAAGAGCGTACCTTTATATGTGGGGGTCACCAGACTGTCATCGAGGTAGTGCGTCTCGGTGAACTGGTAGACCGGCACCACGATGTCCACACCCTCGACACTGTCGGCGGTGACACCGATGGCTCCTTTGAAGTCAGGCGCGGTCTTTCCGGGCGGCGCGTACGAAGCGATGGTGGCCGACGACTGGGTGATGTGCTCGCTGCCGCCGCCGGTCTCGAAGGTGAAGGTGCTCTCGCCGGTGTCGGGCGGATCGGTGGATGATTCGACCTGATAGATCACCGTCCCGTCGTAGAGATCGGGCCCGGCCTCCTCGACACGCACCTGGTAGAGCGGCAGCCCGCCGTAGAAAGTCGGCACCTCGGCTTCGAGTGCGGCCAGCGCCTCAAGGTCATCGCTCGTGCCGCGCACCCAGTACAGACGCTCGGTCGATGGGCTCCGGCCGCTGCTGGTCGTTCTGCTGATCCCGCGTTCCTGAACTTCCGTGCTCATCCGAAGGCCAGTCCCTTCGTAGAAGCCTCGACGAGGCGCTTGGTGTGGCGGGCCGTCTGCTCGGTGGCGCGCGCGGTTCGCTCGGCGCTGTCATCGCCGGCGGCGAGGCCGCGGACAGCCGAAGCGTCGAAGGTGCCGCGGACACTGACGCGACTGGCGAGCAGATCGAGTTGATCACCGAGGTCAGCCAGACGCTGCAAAGCCGCGGACGCCGGGTCCTGCCCGCTGGCCAGCGATTCCTCGCGCCGCTGCCGGGCCGTCTCGACGGCCTGCGCCAGTTCCTGCTTCGTGCGGGCCAGTGCTTCTTCGGCCTGGCGGATGCGCTCGGCGGTCTGCTCATCCAGATCAGCCAGGGCCTCAGCACGATGGGCATCGACGGCATTGAGAGCTGCTTCCTTCTCCTGCTCGCGCTCGGAATCAGATCGACCGCGGCGGCGCTCGGCCTCGGCGACGGCATCCTTGCGTTGCGATTCGATCCCCGCGAGGTCGGCATCCAGTTCCTGGCGGTTGAGCGCCTTGGCGCCTTCGACGTCGAGCGTCTCATCGAGAATCCCCATGACTTCGGTGAAGCGGTCCGCGAGCCAGTTGGTCACCCGTGCCCAGATGCGCTGCACACCTGCGGCGAGATTCGCCCAGCCCCTGGCGATGCCGGCGGCGAAGTCGGGGAAGTTGCGCTCGAACCAGTCGCGCACCTCGATCCACGCCTTGCGCACTCCCGAGAAGGCGATGATCGCCGCGCGCTGGAATCCGGCGCTGAATCCGGTCCAGGCCTGGCGCAGGGGCGCGATGCCCTGTTCCCACGCCACGCGCAGACCGGCCCAGAGGACCCGCGCGGCCAGGGCGATGTCTCCGGCGGCGAGTGCGTCGCGGATGCCGCTCACGACGGACCCGACGAACTTGCTCAGTTCGCCGAATCGGTCGCGGAGCCACTGGAGGGCTTTCCCGCCCGCCCCGGACCATGCGATGACGGTGCCGCCGAGCAACGCCACGGCGGCGATCACGAGACCGATGGGCGAGATGACGGCGCCGATGATGGCGGTCGCGGCCGCGAAGGCGACTTTCACGGCGGTCAGGGTCGTCACGAGTCCGCCGATCACGAACGCGGCGACCTGTGCCGTGACGCCCAGTCCCACCAGCGCCACGCCCAGGCCGCCGATCACGACGACTGACCCTGCCGCGGTGGCGACGAGCATGCGATTCTCACGCACCCACTGCGCGATCGCAGTCGTGACGCGAGTAATCAGGTGCGTGGCGATGCGCAGGGGCGCCACGATCGACTCGCCCACGGCGATGCCCAGTCCCTCAAGGGCACTCTTGAGGATGATCGCCTGCCCCTTGAGGGTGTTGAGTTGCACGCCCGCAATCCGCTCGGCCGTGCCGGTTGCGCCTTGCAAGGCGTTCTGGTAGTCGCGAAGTTTGTCGGCGCCCTGCGAGAGGAGTTCAGCCACGCCGGCGGCCTGCCGAGCCTGGAAGATGCGGCCGAGGATTTCGAGGCGCTTGCCCGAGCCCATGCCTTCCATAGCGCGGTTGAGATCAGCGATGATCGCCGCCAAGGGCCGCACGTTGCCCTGCGCGTCGAGCACTCTGACGCCCAGTTCATTGAGCGTGTCGGCCGCTTCCTTACTCGGGCTGGTCAGTGCGAGAATGGCGCCGCGCAAGGTCGTGCCCGCCATTTCGCCCTGGATGCCGGCGTTGGAGAGCAGTTGGATGGCCGCGACGATCTCCTCGAAGGCGATGCCGGCGCTCTTGGCGATCGGCCCGACGAACTTCATCGCGTCGCCCAGTTGGAGCAGGTCGGTGTTGGCGGTGGTCATGGCCTTGGTCAGCACATCCACCGCTTCACCGAGCCGGTCGGCCTCGATGCCCATGCCGGCCATGATCTTGGCGGCGATGTCGGCGGCTTGCGCGATCTCGAGTTGACCCGCAGCGGCGAGATTGAGTGTCGGGCCGATGGACTTGAGGATCTGCTCGACACTGAAGCCCGCCAGCGCAAAGAACCCCATCGCATCCGCCGCCTGGCTGGCGGAGAAGACCGTCGTCTCGCCGAGACGCTTGGCTTCGTCAGAGAGACGCTTGAAGTCCTTCTCATTGGCGTTGGTGAGTGCGCGGACGCGCGCCATGCTCTGCTCGAAGGTGGCAAACGCGATGCTGCTGAGCGCAAAGGGCGTGCCGATGACGGCCGCGGTGGCGACGAGGCGCTGGCCGACCGAGCGCACGCCGTCGCCGAAGGCCTTGAGTCGCGCCTGGGCCCGCCGCAGGGCGCGGAGCAGGCGCGAATCGTCGCCGCCGATCTCGACGAAAGCGCGGCCGGCGCGGATGCCCTGGGTGGCGGCCATTGCTCAGGTCCCCCTCACACTGTTGCGCCACAGTTCGGGGAGTTTGGGCCGCTCCTTCTCCAGGGCCGGCTGCATGTAGGGACGCGGCGCGATGCGGACGCGGCGCTCGGTGCGCTTGCCGCGCCGGCGGCGGGTGACGGTCGTCGTCCGGCCGTGTTCGAGCACGCGCGGCGCGGCCGAGGTCTTGAATCCCACCGGGCCGACGACGACCGAGTCGCTCTGTTTGTCATAGCCGAAAAGGATGAAGCGCCGCAGCAGGCCCACGTGCGAGTGGGGCGGCGCTCCTGGCTTGCTCGTGTCCTTGCGCTTGCGGATGCTCGTGCGGGCCGTCTGGCGGATGAAGGCCCCGGCCTTGCTCAGCACCCGGCGGCGCGCGGCATCGACGGCCCGTTTCACCTTCGGGCGGTCGAAGAACAACTGCTTGATGCGCAAATCGATCATGGTGATTCCCGGGCCGGCCGCGGCACCCGCCCTTCGATGAACACTTCCTTCAGTACCGACACGTCCGCCTTCATGACGCCCGCCTGGCGTGCGAACGGGTCGAAATCGCTGGGCCGGAACGCCCGCTGGTGCTTGGCGCTGCGCTGGGTGTTGGCGATGAGGGCCATGATCGATGAGGTTCTTGCCCACTGCTCGCGCTGGCGCTGCTCGGCCATGATGAGCAGGTCGCGCAGTGTCAGGCCGGCGGGATCGATGCCGAGGATGCCGGCGCAGCGCCAGATGAGTCGCCACAGCGACTCGCCGTGTGCGAGTTGCCAGAGGTCGCCCTGCTCCGCGCCGCTTCGACGATCCGCTCGATCTCGCCGCCGGCGATTTTCGCTTCGACCACATCGCGGGCCTTGTCCATCGCCTGCCGGACCACCATCAGCACCCGCCCGAGGTTGGCCCGGTCCCTCGGGCTGGGGCAGAAAGCCACCAGTTCATCGAGCAGCGCCGCCGTGGCGGAATCAATCGCGTCGCCGGCCATTGCGGCGCCGAAGGTTTCATCGCTGATCTGCTTTGCATCCGCCTGCGGCTTGACCAGCGCGTAGAGGATGTCGCACAGCAGAACCGGATCGCGCATGAGGCGTTCGAGCAGATCGCCGCCGCTGATGACTTCGAGCAGGTCCGTGCCGGTCAGGCTGCGGATGCGCTTAAGGGCCGAGACGTTGATCTCGACGGTCCACTCGTTACCCGCGTTGTCCTTGAACGTCTTCACTGGCGGCTACCTCCGGTGGGCTGATTGCGGCGGCTCCTGGCTCCGCGCTGGGGATGTTGCGCGCCGCTGCACTCATGCGCCGATCCCGGGCTTCTGTGTGGCAGACCCAGATGAACCAGAGCAACAGCGCCCCGTACATGCCGATCAGGATGAATCCCATGTCAGACTCCTTTCTCTGGAGTGGCGGTGCAATCGGCTCGCTGCTCGAAGAGTTGAGGATCGATGACGGGGAACGCGGCGAGCAGTCGGCGGCTCGCCCAGAACACCAGCAGCCAGACAATCCAGCAGGCCAGTATGGTGTACATCCAGCATCCCATGGGCCGATTCTCCCGCTCACGGCGTCGAGTCGTAGAGCACGCCAAGGTTGAGAACGGCCGTCGCGGTCGATGAGGCGTTGCTCGCCATGAGGCCATCGACCGAGTCGCCCGCGAGTGGATTGACGATCTGCTGACCGTCGAGCCAGAACCAGGTCTCGTTCTTCACGAGATCGATCGACAGCGCCGTTACCCCGGTGTCACGAATGCTCAGGTGGCCGCGCTCCCCGAGTTTGGCGCCGATGGCGACGAGTTCATCCCCGCTGAACGCCAGCGCGATCGCCACCTGCTCGGCCGCCGTCACCGCGGTGTCCTGCGCAGGGAGCACATCACCGGCCCCGCCCGAGAACGTCACGTCATCGCCGGCTACGCCATCCACATCCACGTCGTAGCGCCGCCCGCCATCCCAGTAGATGTCGATGACATCACCGATCTGAAGGGTGGTGCCGGCGAGCGTGAGCACACCCGTGGTGTCGGTGCTGCGCGTCGAGAGCGTGCCCGCCTCGGCCGCCGGCAGCGTGATCGGGCCCTGGCGGATGGCGCCGTCGGCAGTGCGCTGGAGCGTGGCCCCCAGCGGCGCGCCGCCGATCTCGCCGGAGAGTGACAGGGTACTGCTGGGCATCACGCACCTCCGATCCACGAGGGCGGCGTCGCCGAGTAGGCGACCTTGGCGGTCACCGAGACGGTGATGCCTTCCTCGAGCGGCTCGCTGCGACTGAAGGAACTGATCATGAAGTCGGCCTGCAATCCCTCGCCGCCGGTGTCATCGAGGACCTGGAAGCCCAGGATGGCGTTATTGAGGTAGGCGTTGCGAATTGCGGTGAAGCCCGCGTCGGCGGTGTCCCACACCATCTCGAACTCGATGGTGGCGGATTTGAGGGTCGCGACGTTGGCGCGCCAGCCTGCATTGCCGCGGGTGGTCAGATCCGCCTCGGCCGCTTCGAGATTGAGCGTCACGTCGCGGACATTGGTCAGTTCGGTCCAACCGCCGCCAGCGCCCTGGCCGTCCACCTTGTAGTTGAGGACGGCCTCCATGCCGAGTTTGAAGCCCATGGGAAAGTCCTTTCGTCTACGTCCTCACCCTGTAGGTGACCGACACGACACTGGTGAATGCGCGCTGCTGATCGAGATGCTCGGGCGAAATGAGGGGGTCGGTTGTCGTACTGAGCCACGCGGCCTCCGGCGCGCCGGCCAGCCGCTGGTGACTCAGGTGCTCGGCGATTTCCTCAACGAGGGTGATCAACGCGTCGGCGTCCGGATCGCCCGCCACCTTCTTCTGCACACCCACATCGATCGTGCAGTCCAGCCACGAGTCGCGCCGACCCGACGCGGTCCGCGCCACAGTCCGCGGCACCACCGTCACGTGCAGATTCGCCAGGTCTTCAAGTCCGACGCTCGGCACAAGATGGCGCTCGGCGGTGAAGGGCATCGAGAACGAGGTCCCGTTGAGACTCGCCACCACGGCATCGGCGATGGTCAGGATCGTGCCGCTCACAGATTCTCCGTGCCCACGTGCTTGGTGTGGATGCGAAGTGTGGTGCGATTCACATCGCTGTAGCGCCACGGGGGTTCACTGCCCGGCGCCATAGCCTCGTAGGTGTACGTGGCGATCGAATCAGTCTCGATGATGCGATCACCCGGCTGGGGTAGGGTCACTTCACCTGCGAGGACGAGATCGGCGGCGCGAATGAGAAAGTCCCGCGATTCGATGCGCGTGAGCCCGCCCGCGTGGTCGTCCTGTTCGAAGACGGTGCGGCCGATCGTCGCCGCCACCTCCACCTCGCCGCCCCCGCGCTGGTAGGTCACCAGCCGCGTCAGGTGCTGGTGACGCTGGTCTTCGAGCCATGATGCGCCTTGTCCAAGCAGATCGGGAGTCATGATGCATCACACCGTCGAGAGTGCCGCGCCGTCGTTGCACACCACACGCCAGGCGAGGGTGCCGTTGTTGTCGATGGCGTGGAGGCGGATCGAGTCGTTCACATCCGCCATCGTGATCGTGTTGTTGCCGGTCTGGTTGATCGCCGAAGCGACGGTGATCACGCAGGTGCCGCCGTCGGTCTTGATGAACAGGAGCAGTTCCTGCCCCACAAACGTCGGGATCGCCAGGGTGCGCGTCTCGGAGCCGCCAGTCACGATGGGCACATAGCCCGACTGCGCGACGGGAATCGCGCCGGCGTCCCCGGGATCGGGAATCGCGCCCGTCAAAGTGCTCTGGAGGCCGATGACGGAGTGGTCGACGAGCACGCGCGCCGTGGCATCGGTGTCCGCTGCGGCCCGTACGGTCTTGCCGAGGTAGGTGTTGCCCGTCG